>CAYZEZ010000056.1:0-2613 GCA_964477295.1 uncultured Bacteroides sp.
TCTCGTAAAATTCAATCGCCTTATCGAACTGGTAATTGATGTGATAGGCCCTGGCGAGGGCAAAAAGTGCTTCTCTCGGGGCATTTCTCTCTTTATACGACCCCTCCCTGTAGCCCGCAACAATATTTTCGACGGCATCTTCCAGGTATGGTATAGCAAGTTCTTTCTTGTTATCAATACTCAGATAACAGGCACCGGTCAGGAAGCTTAAATTGTAATTTGTGGGATCGGCTTTTAACAGCTCAAGGTAAATAAACACAGCTTCCTCAAATTCGTCTGTCATGAAAAAGTATTCCGCCTCGAGAAAAGTCTTTTTAAACTCCTTCTGGTCGATCTGTCCACTTAAAGGGAGAAACAGCAGAGTATATAATACAAGAAAGATGGCTTTGCTAATGCGCATAAGCTGCATTTATTTCTCAAAAGTATAATAAATCATGAATAGTCAAATATGTAAATCTCAGAATATATTAACAATCAGGTATTTCACAACTATAAGATCCTCAAAGTGACTGCCTGTAAATACTGCAACATTGGAATATTTCCCTTATTTAACTAACTTTTTAGCCTTAATCATTATGATGTCATGAAATGAGCATGAAAAATTTAATCCATTGCTTCACAACAGGAGATGATTATTCCCCATGAGAGAAAGAGCAGGTCCGGGCTGGGCAAATCAGCCTGGAAAATACAACAGATATCTTCACTGAAATATCAGATAAACTTGAGTTCATCTACTACCAATCGGATTCACTGACCAATAAATTGAATAAAGCACGTGATGAAAACTACAAGCTGGCAAAGAGCCTGAATAATGCTAATAGTGAAATTAACCAGCTGTTGTGATTCGTAATATCAATAATCTCCCCAGAAAAGTAAGAACCCATGACTCGCAATTGATTATTCATTCTTCTTTTTTTTGTTATATTGCATAAACAATGGTTTATTTCTGAATCTGAATGAAAAAGAAATTTGAACTGGAATATACTTTAAACTCTTCTCTAAAAGTTCTGTATAACAGGTTGAGCACTCCTGGCGGACTTTCAGAATGGTTTGCCAATGATGTGAACCTGAAGGGGAAAGTCTTTACTTTTATCTGGGAAGGCAACGAGCAGTCAGCGGAAGTTATTTTAAAAAAAGACAATAAATATATTCGTTTCCATTGGGTATCTGATCTGGATGCAGATACATTCTTCGAATTTCGCATAGCTCAGGACGAGCTTACAGGTGATGTATCACTGATGATAACTGATTTTGCTGAGGAAGATGAGAAAAATGATTCAATCGACCTGTGGGATAGCCAGATAGCTGAACTAAAACATTGTATTGGTCTCTGATTCCAACCGGCAAACATTTATATAATAACTCTTCAAGGTGATCGTTTGATAAATGGAGTACTTGAAGCTCCCCGGCGAAAGCGTTGATGAACTGAAGTCCTGAGTACGGCGAAGCCAACCGGTAAAAACCGACGGCCGGGCCAAACGACAAAGCCAGACCGGCGGAGCAAAACTTCGATCCTTGATTATTGTTGAAACTTAGTGCTCGCTGTCTCCGCCCCGGATAACTCGCGGATAATGCGTTAAAATGATTCTTGAGAAAATGGTTAAAAGACTGCACTGGCTGGTATTGAAATCCTTTCTTGGCCCGTTTTTACTGACCTTCTGCATTGTCATTTTTGTACTGGTGATGCAATTTCTTTTCAAGTACATCAACGATCTGATCGGCAAAGGGCTTGAAATAAAAATCATTGCCGAATTCTTCCTGTATCTCTGTACCAGCATGGTGCCTCTGGCCCTGCCACTGGCATTGCTTATGGCAGCCTTGATGACATTTGGCAACCTGGGCGAATACAATGAACTAACTGCACTAAAATCATCAGGAATATCTCTTCCCAGAATAATGAAACCACTCATTTTTTTAACTCTGGCGATTTGCGTGGGTGCATTTTATTTTTCAAATAATGTCCTGCCCGTTGCCAATCTGAAAATGAGGTCCCTATTATACGACATTCAAAGGCAACGTCCTGAATTTCATATAGTTGAAGGAATTTTTTATAACGGTATTGAAGGATATAGTATCCGGATTGGTGATAAGGATACACGGTCGGGAATGTTATATGATCTGCGAATTTATGATCATTCCGATAGAAATGGAAACAATAAAGTAACCTATGCTGACTCCGGAACGATGAAAATGACAGCCGATGAAAAATACCTGGTGATTACACTTTATCATGGTAAAACCTATGATGAAATACAAACTGACCGCCGGAACAGAAGAGACTTCACCTACCCGTTGCGAAGAGATGCTTTCGAGGAACAGGTGATGATGGTCGAGATGAAGGGATTTGGTTTAGACCGCACAGATGAATCGCTCTTTAAGGGTAATTATAATATGTTAAGTCTCTCGCAGTTAAAATATTATGAAGATTCCATAAGGAAAGATATAAACATACTTTACCATGGCCTCAATCAAAGCCTGTACAGGGCAACCTACGCCTCTTTCAGGAATGGTCGGGGCAGGCCTTTTAAGCAAAGTCCGAATGCCGGTACACCGAAGATATATATTCTGAAAAAAGACAGCCTGCTGGCCTCTCTTTCAAGTCAGAATCAGTTG
>CAYZEZ010000056.1:2623-19946 GCA_964477295.1 uncultured Bacteroides sp.
ATAAACCATGCATTAACACAGGCAAGGGCTTCAATGAATTATGTGACGACCACATTTACCAATACGGACAGTAAAACAAGGCGGCTTAGAAAATACCAGATCGAGATCCAAAGAAAGTTTACCCTTTCATTTGCCTGTTTTATATTCTTTTTCATCGGCGCCCCTCTGGGTGCCATCATCAGGAAAGGGGGATTGGGAATGCCAACAGTCATTTCTATCCTGTTCTTTATCTTCTATTATATCATTTCTCTCTCCGGTGAAAAATTTGCCCGTGAAAGCATCATTACTCCTTTCGAGGGCATGTGGATATCAGCTGTTATTCTCTTTCCAATGGGAATTTGGCTTACATACAAAGCAGCCACCGACTCCACGATTATGAACCTCGACACCTACACACATTTCTTCAGGAGGCTCAAAAATCCGTTTAAATTATTTTCCCGCAAATCCGCAGAGGTTGAATGAAACGATGAAAATCCTGATCCTTTCAAAAAAGAATCCATACCCTCCGCGCGACGGTGAGGCTATCGTCATACTTAATATGGCACAGGGACTGGCCGCAGCCGGCCACGAAATATGGTTGCTTGCGATGAATACAACCAAACATTTTACTCCTCCCGGGGAGATCCCGGATAGCCTGAAAGATAAAATCAAATTTAGTATAGTTAATGTCGATACCAGGATCCGGTTGTTCCGCCTCATCGTTAATCTGCTCTTCTCAAAAGCGCCATACAACGCCATAAGGTTCAGGTCACAGGAATACCTAACAAAACTCAAAGGCTTGCTGAAATCACAGTCATTTGATATCATTCAGACAGAGGGGCCATACCTGGATTTTTGTATACCGGTGATCCGGGGGCTAAGCAATGCCCGGATCTCTTTCAGGGCACATAATTTAGAGTATATGATCTGGGAACGCAGGGCTGCAGCCACCGGTAATCCTTTCACTAAGTTCTACCTGAATGTATTGAAAAGGAGAATCAAAAATCTTGAAACAACACTTTTAAAGAGAATTGATGCCCTGGTCCCGATATCTGAAACAGATCTTTCGGGATTTCGTCAGATGGGTGCAAAAGTCCCGCAATTAACCTGCCAGACCGGTATTGATATATCTGCATACAAATCAGCTGCTCCCCCTGAGGGTACCAGTCTGTTTTTCATTGGTTCACTTGATTGGGGACCAAATACTGAAGGTCTCGACTGGTTTTTCGATCATGTATGGCCATCCTTAAATAAAAAGTATCCGGAACTGAAATTCTATATTGCAGGACGAAATTCGGCTTTCTATTTTAAGGGGAAAAAACGCAATGACAATGTTATTAATTGTGGAGAGGTTGAAGATGCCCTGCAATTTATGCGTGACCACTCCATTATGGTTGTGCCGCTTTTTTCGGGAAGTGGCATACGGATTAAAATCCTGGAAGGAATGGCTATGATGAAAACCATAATCACAACTGCAATCGGCGCTGAAGGTATCACCGTTACCCATGAGAAAGACATATTGATTGCAAATACAGCAAAAGAATTCATTTCATGGATCGACACCTTAATGGAAGGTCCGGAGAAGATTCTGGCAATAGGCACTAAAGCAAGAAAGTTAGTTACAGAAAAATTTGATAATTTAGTATTGTCGAAGAAGTTGACCGATTTCTATAAACAGCAAATGTTATGATCTGGGGCATTATTTTCTGGGTCTCTGTATTCTTCATCCTGCATACATATTTGCTGTTCCCCTTAATTCTTAAAGCTTTAGCTGCCAATAAAAAACAAAACGACATTCTTTTTTCGCGTGATGATGAATTACCTTTTATCTCGGTAATCATGGCAGTACATAATGAGGAGACGGTGATCATTGAAAAAGTTAGAAGCATTTTTAATACCGATTATCCGGAGGAACAGTTTGAGCTACTTATCGGATCCGATGCCTCCACCGATAAAACGAATGAAATATTGAACATTTATTCGAGCGATAATCCCGGATTGCATTTCTTCGCTTTCGGGCAACGAAGAGGTAAGGGAGAGGTGATCAACGATTTACGGATTAAAGCAAGGGGTGAAATTCTTGTCCTTTCTGATGCTAATGTTATGTTTTCTGAAAATACACTTTTCGAGCTGGCTAAGCACTTTAAAAACAAAGACATAGGACTGGTTGGAAGCAACCTGCTTAATTCCAAAAAGGACAGGACAGGTATATCCATCCAGGAATCTTCATTTATTTCCAGGGAACTGCGGTTAAAATATTATGAAGGGAAAATATGGGGCACCATGATGGGCGCATTTGGCGGATGTTATGCCGTGCGTTATGAGCTTTACTCAAAAGTGCCTGAAGGATACACAGTAGACGATTTTTACATTACAATGAAGGTGCTGGAAAAAAAGAAAAAAAGCATCCAGGAAAACAATGCCATTTGTTACGAAGATGTGCAAAATCAGATAAAAGAGGAGTTTCGCAGAAAAATCAGGATCTCATCAGGGAATTTTCAGAACCTGAGATCATTCGGATACATGCTGTGGCCGCCCTTCACCGGACTGGCCTTTTGCTTCCTTTCACATAAGATCCTGCGCTGGCTTGTTCCTTTTTTCCTGATACTGACATTGATTTCAAATGCATTTATTTACATAGCCAATCCTGTTTACACAATCACCCTGTTGGGCCAGCTAGCCCTTCTGCTGCTTCCTTTTATTGATCTCCTGGTAAGGAAAATTGGATTACATATAGTACTTTTGCGGTTCATTACACATTTTTATAGCATGAACCTGGCCCTTTTGATAGGGTTCATCAAATTTTTAACGGGGAGAAAAACCAATGTTTGGCAACCAACCAGCAGATTCGAAAGGAAATAGCATCATCCAGTTCAATAGTATTGAAGAAGGAATAGAAGATATCCGTAATGGAAAGATCATTATTGTCGTGGACGATGAGGACAGGGAAAATGAGGGGGATTTTATAACTGCTGCAGATCTTATTACACCTGAGAAAATCAATTTTATGGCCAAATATGGCCGGGGACTGATCTGTGCTCCCTTAACCGAGGACCGATGTAAAGAGCTTGAACTTGACATGATGGTTGGAAAAAACACCAGCCTCCATGCCACGGCTTTTACTGTAACGGTCGACCTGCTCGGGCACGGAACCACTACCGGGATCTCTGCCAGCGACAGGGCCAAAACCGTTAAGGCACTGGTAAACCCAGCCACCCGTCCGGGTGACCTGGCACGTCCGGGGCATATCTTCCCACTAAAAGCTAAGTCGAAAGGTGTATTAAGGCGTACGGGCCATACTGAAGCTACTGTAGACCTTACTCAACTTGCAGGATTAGCACCAGCAGGTGTTCTGGTGGAAATAATGAGCGAGGATGGGACCATGGCCAGGTTGCCAGAGCTAATGGAAATTGCCAGGCAATTCAATCTAAAGATAATAACTATCAAAGACCTGATCGCATACAGATTGAAAACAGAAAGTATCGTGATCAAGGGAGTGGAAGTGAATCTGCCAACTCAATTTGGCGAATTCCACCTGATACCGTTTATCCAAAAGTCAAACGGGCTGGAACATTTAGCCCTGACAAAAGGATCATGGTCGAAGGATGAACCGGTTTTGGTCAGAGTACATTCATCCTGCATGACAGGTGATATTTTCGGATCTTATCGTTGCGATTGCGGCGCTCAATTGCACAAAGCCATGGAGATGATTAATGATGCAGGGAAGGGTGCAATTATTTACATGAACCAGGAGGGACGTGGTATAGGATTATTCAATAAAGTGAAGGCATATAAGCTGCAGGAAGAGGGGCGTGATACAGTGGAGGCCAACCTCGACCTGGGATTCAGAGCAGATGAACGGGATTATGGTGTCGGCGCAAATATTTTACATAAACTTGGCCTGGGTAAGATCAAACTGATCACCAATAACCCGGTTAAAAGAGCCGGGCTGGAAGGATACGGATTAAAAATAGTTGAGAATATTTCCCTGGAAATAATGCCGAATGAACATAACGCTTTTTACCTGAAGACCAAGAAAGATAAAATGGGCCATTTCCTCGATCTGGCACGTTATGAGACGGATGACAAGGACAATCATTAGTTTATTCCGTATCAATGAAAAAGGATTTTCGCATAGTCTTTATGGGCACCCCTGACTTTGCTGTCCAATCCCTGCTCGCCTTGATAAAGTCGGGATACAACATAGTGGGCGTGGTCACCGGGCCCGACAAACCATCTGGCCGGGGCAGAAAGATCGTCCCTTCACCAGTTAAACAATGTGCCATCGAAAATGGGATCCCTGTTTTGCAACCGGAAAAACTTAAAGACCCGGGATTTATCCGTGAACTGAAGGAATTAAGACCCGACTTGCAGGTTGTGGTGGCATTCCGCATGCTACCCGAAGATGTATGGGAAATGCCTTCATCGGGCACCATTAATCTGCATGCATCCCTTCTCCCGCAATACAGGGGTGCTGCACCCATAAACTGGGCAATTATTAACGGGGAAAAAATCACCGGAATTACCACCTTTTTTATCCGCCATGAAATGGATACCGGTAATATTATTCTCCAGGAAAAACTCAATATTTCTCCTGATGAAACAGCCGGTGAATTACACGACAGGTTAATGATAGCAGGAGCCAGCCTGGTTTTAAAAACTGTCGGTAAAATTTTTTCAGGTAATATCACCACTATCAACCAGCGGGACTTAATTAAAGAAGGAACTGAACTCAGGAAAGCACCCAAAATATTTACGGAAGACTGCAGAATAAAATGGAGCGAGAAGGTCGACCGGATTAATAATACCATCCGTGGGCTCAGTCCTCATCCAGGTGCCTGGTCAGAATGGCAAAAACCAGATGGAGACATCCTGTTTCTTAAAATTTATAGTGCCCAAAAAGAAACCATTCAGACAGTCCATTCACCGGGGACTATAATTACCGATTATAAAACCCAGCTCGAAATTGCAGCTGCAGACGGATATATAAGCATCCTTAACCTCCAGCAGGCAGGCAAGAAAAGAATGGATGTCGCAGAGTTTCTACGTGGTGTCAAGGGCCTGGAGGATTATTCCCTTTTATCGCATCGGAATTAGGATTCCGGGATTATTGCCGTCAGCTTAAGTTGATTGGTACCTGGTTTTAAGAAACATCAAATTCATCTGCGCCGTTTAAAACCGATGGCAAATGATTCAATGATTCATTCCGCTTCAACCTGGTCAGGCTTTTTCGCTTTGCGAAGATTTAAAATCACCCCCTCTTCAGGTTCATCGCCCTCTTTCATCCTATTCATTCGGTAGAGATGCTTACCCTTAATGCCGTACATTTGAGAAATATGGTACATGTTCTCACCCTCTTCCACAGTATGATATTTAAATTCTACAGAAGCTTTCCTTCGCTTGGGTTGCAGATAGATGAGCTGTCCCACTTCAATCTTTGAATCCCTGGCGAACTCATTGTATCTGGCCAGTTCAAATGGCATCATCTCCATCTCCTCCGTAATGGATTGATAGGTATCGCCTTCTCTGGCCAGGATGTAATTTATCCTGTTTCTGACCAATATTTTACGATGTGGTTCGGTAATCTCAAATTCCTGTTTATCAATATCAGCCAGATCCTTATTAACTCTCTTCTTTTTAAGTTTCTGTGGCTTATCATAAATATAGAGTTCATTTTCCTCGATAATGTCTATCAGAGAATTAGCATAATTGGGACTTGTGGCATAACCTGCTTTTTTTAACCCCTTGGCCCATCCCCTGTAATCGGTCTCATCAAGATAAAACAGGAACTCATATCTCGGGCTGTTCATCAGGAAATCTGTGTGATCTATATAGGATTCGCCCGCCGATTTATATTTTCTGAAACATTCTCGCCTCTCATCATCATCATGATACATCTTTTGTCCTTTCCAGTCATGACATTTTATCCCAAAATGGTTATTCCCCTTAGTTGCCAGCCGACTGTTCCCGTTTTTCGATTCGAGCAATCCCTGAGCCAAAGTGATGCTGGCAGGTATCCCGCTTCGATCCATCTCATTAATGGCTATGTCTTTATATGTATCAATATATTCCTGCTTGGTGATTTCCTGTGCAAACAGATCGATCGTAGACAGAAAAATTAACAGCGTGACCAGGTGCAATACCTTTCCCATAGAACTAAATTTTTCTAAAAATAACGATTAAGGAAGGAGAAATTGTACGTGATAACAGTCGTTTTATCAACAACTGTTACTGGTGAACAGTGATCGGTGATCGGAGGGTTTGGGGTCAGGGAGGGCTAAAGGTTGCAGGTTGTCATTGGTTTCAGCCAGCGGATACCAGGTTCCGGGCTTCAGATTCTCATAGGCATTCTGTCAAAGCTTTCCATAGATTATCTTCCGGGGGATCTGCAATAATTTTTACCTTCTCTTTTTTTACGGGATGAGTAAATAGAAGCTTCCTGGCATGCAGGCTTATGCTTGCATCGGGATTTGACCGGGGGAAACCATATTTCAGGTCTCCTTTTACTGGCCATCCCATTTTAGATAGCTGGCACCTTATCTGATGATGCCGGCCGGTTTCCAGGTTCACTTCAAGCAATGTGTAATTATCTGTCCTTGAGATCATCCTGTAGGTCAGCCTTGCATGCCTGGCACCAGGTATCGGTTTATCGTAGGCATAGGATTTGTTTTGTTTCTCATTTTTCTTCAGATAATGGCTCAATTCTCCTTCAGATATCCCGGGATGGTTTTTTACAATGGCCCAATATGTCTTTTCAACCTGGCCTTCACGGAACATCTCATTCATCCGCGACAGGGCTTTGCTGGTCCGTGCATAAACAATCACTCCACTCACCGGACGATCGAGCCGGTGAATTACCCCGAGAAACACATTACCTGGTTTATTACAGGTCCGCTTAAGATAATCCTTAATCTCCTGATCAAGAGACAAATCACCAGTTTTATCACCCTGAACTATCTGGGAAGGATTTTTATTCACTGCAATCAGGTGGTTGTCTTCGTAGATTATCTGGTCGCGCATGGAATGGGGAGTTCGAAGTTCTGCGTTCAGTGTTCTGCGTTCAGTGTCTGATTACTGATCACGTTTTAGTATTGTTCTTTTTCGTTCGGAAACTCGTGTGTTCTCACATCATTGATATAGGTCTCAACAGCACCCTTTATCTCAACATACAGATTGTGGTATCTTCTGAGGAACCTTGGGGAGAATTCCTGAGTAATTCCAAGCATATCATGAAGAACAAGCACCTGGCCATCCATATCTGCCCCTGCCCCTATCCCAATCGAAGGAATGGTCAGATTTCCAGTCACCCTTTTTCCCAGTGCCGCAGGAATCTTCTCAAATACGATGGCAAAGCAACCCAATTCCTGTAATAATTGAGCATCTTCCAATAATTTCGTGGCTTCGTGTTCCTCCCTGGCACGAACCACATAGGTCCCGAATTTATGGATTGACTGTGGTGTCAGTCCAAGGTGGCCCATAACAGGAATCCCGGCACTCAGGATACGGGTTATTGATTCCTGTATTTCCAGGCCTCCTTCCATTTTCACTCCGTGTGCACCCGTTTCTTTCATGATCCTGATGGCTGAAGAAAGTGCTTCCAGGGAATTGCCCTGGTAGGTGCCAAAAGGAAGATCCACAATGACCAGTGCACGTTTAACAGCCCTGATAACCGACTTGGCGTGGTAGATCATCTCATCCAGGGTTATTGGAATGGTGGTATGATGGCCGGCCATAACATTCGAGGCTGAATCACCAACCAGTATGACGTCAATGCAGGATTCATCCAGGATCCTTGCCATTGAATAATCATACGCAGTCAGCATAGCAATTTTCTCTTTCTTAAGCTTCATCTCGAAAAGCACATGCGTTGTCACACGCTTGACGATCTCATGTAGTGCCATAATACAGGGTTCTTGGTTCTTGGCTCTTAGTTCTTGGTTCTAAATTCTAAATTCATAATTCTTAATAAGTGCAGGGTGACATAAAAGTACATACCTTACAACAGTCTACAGTCTACACCCTACCCCTCCACTCACACTCCCGGATCACCGGTAACCGATCACGGGCTACAAAGTTTACAATTAAATTCCACATGTAAACCAGGATTGGTTACATTTTTTCTTTTCTGCAGTCCTGACTTTTTGTCACAAATTTGAAAAAGAGAGTCAGTTATCAGGCTTTTCCTGTGTCATTATAGCATAATCCGGCACTGATAACCTAATGGCACAATCATTGAAAATAAAAGTAAAATCAAACAGATAATTTCAAACTAAATAAAGATATGAGTAAAATTATAGGTATCGATCTTGGAACAACCAATTCATGTGTTGCAGTGATGGAAGGAAATGAGCCTGTTGTTATTCCAAACAGTGAAGGCAAAAGGACTACTCCCTCCATGGTTGCATTTGTTGAAAATGGTGAACGGAAAATCGGTGATCCTGCCAAAAGACAAGCCATCACCAATCCGATAAAGACTATTTTCTCCATTAAGCGATTTATGGGTGAGACTTTCGACAAAGTTCAGAGGGAGATCAAAAGAGTACCTTATCAGGTAGTAAAAGGTGAAAATAATACCCCCCGTGTAAAAATTGATGACAGGCAATATACTCCTCAGGAAATTTCAGCTATGATTCTTCAGAAGATGAAAAAGACCGCTGAAGATTACCTGGGGTATGAAGTAACCGATGCTGTTGTTACTGTTCCGGCTTACTTCAGTGATTCACAGCGCCAGGCCACAAAGGAGGCCGGCGAAATTGCCGGATTAAATGTCAGAAGGATCATCAACGAACCAACCGCTGCTTCATTAGCGTATGGACTGGATAAAAAAAGCCAGGATCTGAAAATTGCTGTGTTCGACCTTGGAGGTGGGACATTTGATATTTCCATTCTGGAGCTGGGTGATGGTGTGTTTGAAGTAAAATCGACCAATGGTGATACCCATTTGGGAGGAGATGACTTTGATGAGGTGATTATCGACTGGCTCGCCGAGGAGTTCCTGAAAGAAGAGAATATCGATCTCAGAAAAGATCCAATGGCACTTCAACGTCTTAAGGAAGGCGCTGAAAAGGCAAAAATAGAGTTATCAAGTTCTTCACAGACTGAGATCAACCTGCCCTATATCATGCCTGTTGATGGCATACCCAAGCACCTTGTAAAAACACTGACCAGGGCAAAATTTGAAAGCCTGGCAGATCATCTAATTCAAAAGACTGTAGAACCTGTCAAAAAAGCCATGAAAGATGCCGGGATTAAACCTTCCGACATCAACGAAGTCATACTCGTTGGAGGTTCAACACGTATGCCTGCCATTCAGGAAACAGTTGAAAAATTCTTCGGGAAAAGCCCTTCTAAAGGGGTTAATCCTGATGAAGTAGTTGCCGTAGGTGCAGCTATCCAGGGTGGAGTTCTTACCGGTGAAGTAAAGGATGTATTATTGTTAGATGTCACTCCACTGTCGCTCGGTATTGAGACGTTGGGTGGTGTGATGACACGCCTGATAGAAGCCAACACTACCATCCCGACAAAAAAGACCGAAACATTTACAACTGCCGCAGATAATCAGCCTTCTGTTGAGATCCATGTACTTCAGGGAGAACGGTCAATGGCCAGGGACAGCAAAACGATTGGAAAATTTCACCTTGATGGGTTACCGCCTGCACCAAGGGGAATACCTCAGATTGAAGTTACGTTCGACATTGATGCAAACGGGATACTTAATGTATCAGCCAAAGATAAAGGAACCGGGAAGGAACAGAGCATTCGTATTGAAGCATCAACAGGATTAACCGACGATGAAATTAAAAAGATGAAGGAGGAGGCCGCAGCCAATGAAGAGGCAGATAAAAAAGAAAAAGAAAGGATAGACAAACTGAATGCTGCCGATAGCATGGTATTCCAGACTGAAAAACAATTGAAGGAGTTTGGGGATAAATTACCGGCAGATAAAAAAGATCCTATTGAGAAAGCCTTGGAAGGGCTGAAAGAAGCACACAAGAGCCAGGATATTGATGCCATTGATAAAGCAACAGCAGAATTGAATACCGCCTGGCAAGCTGCTTCCGAAGAGATGTATAAAGCAAGCCAGGCATCCGGCGAACAGGCTGAACCTGGTCCTGAACAAGAAAAGGATGGTAAAGATAAAAAAGACGACCAGGAGGTAACCGATGTCGATTTTGAAGAAGTGAAATAAACAGAATTGAGCAACTATAGATAACGGGACTGTTTTTTGAAGCAGTCCCGTTTTTTTATGCATTACTCCTGTTTATGAAACCCGTCCTGATTTAAAAGGAATGAATTCACAACCAATTTGCAGATTTAGATTTTTTATTGCGCTCGCTAACCCCGCAGCAGGCGAAAACTAATGCGCTCGCAGGATTTAATTACGAGGAAATTTGTTGTCTGGTCATAATAAAATTTTATACCTGATAAAACGTTTGTAATTTAGTTGTAGCTGTAGAGCAGAAACCTGTCGGCCATCTGCAGGTAGCCGGCAAATTTATTAATTCAGGTTGAAAGGTATCGGCTCCAAACAACCAGCAGCTTTGGTTAATTTAGTAATAAAATTAAATATGAGAGTAAATAAGGCACTTGCCGGTTTATTAACCTTCATCATAGTGTTTATTTCAATTGCAATGGAAGCGCAGGAAATATCGTCCGACACCATCTGGAATCAGACCGACATGAATGGTTATAAACAGGGATACTGGAAAAAGTATTATGATACAGGTTTATTAAGATATAAGGGATTCTTCTGTAATAACAGGCCATTTGGACACCTGACAAGATATTATGAAAGTGGAGGGAAAATGGCCGATATTGAATATCCATCCGATGGCATAACATCCTATGCCACACTATATTATCAAGACGGTTCTTTAGCTGCTCAAGGTAAATTTATCAGGCAGGAAAAAGACAGCCTCTGGAAATATTATAGTTATTATTCAAAATCCCTTTCATACGAAGAGACGTATGCATCCGGGAAAAAACATGGTGTGTCGAAAATATATTATGAAGATGGACAAGTCGCCCAAACCATCATGTGGAAAAATGACATAAAACATGGACCATGGAAACAATTCTACGAGGATTCTTCAGTCAGGCTCGTATCCCGGCACGAAAATGATAAGATGGAGGGAAAATATCAGGTCTTTACAAATGATGGAACCCTTATCATTGATGGCGAATATCATCAGAATCAAAAAGTGAATGCATGGAAATATTATCTGGATGACGGAAGTTTAGATTTCGAGTTGGTGTATATTGATGGTGTACTTCAGAATGAAGATGTGATGCGCAAAAAACTTGAGGAATTCATGGAAGAACTGGAAAAAAACAGTGATACAATTCCTGAACCCGACCTCGAAAATCTCATACCTCAATAAATCTGGCCCGGCATAAACATTTTGATTAACTTAATGGTTTATATCTTTGCAGAACAGCAAATCGTATCAGAAGCCGATTATTTATATATATGAAACTTACCAGATAGTTAAATAAAATATTTTCTCATGATAAAGCTGTTTATCGTTTTACTTTTAATCATACCTGTATCAGGATTAACTGCACAGGATCAAACATTCTATAAATATTGGATCGAATTTACGGATAAGCAAAATACACCTTTTTCGATAGAGCACCCGGAAGATTTCTTATCTGATCGCGCCATCCAAAGAAGACTTAATTATAGCATTCCGATTGCAGAAAATGACCTGCCGGTGGATCCGGCTTACGTCGCAGAAATTGAAATGATCGGAGGTAAAAAAATTCATACAAGCAGGTGGTTTAATGCCATGTTGTATGAGACTTCCGACTCGCTTGATGCAGATCAGATCCGAAAAAAAGAATTTGTTACCAATGTCTATGCAATGTACTGGGGTGAACTCAGCTACTTTGCACCTCCTGAGTCCCGGAAAAAATCCACTTCAGATGAGTACTATGATTATGGATTAGCAGAAAATCAGGTCCGGATTAACAATGGACAAAGACTTCATAATGAAGGCTTTCGAGGAGCGGGGATGATAATTGGGGTGTTAGATGCGGGATTTTATTATGCCGATACCCTTCCGGCTTTTGACAGCCTTTGGGCCAATGATCAGATCATCCTGAGCAAGGATTTTGTTCATAAGGGAAATAATGTTTTTCGTGAATATCCCCATGGTATGAATGTGCTCTCCCTGATGGGCGGTAATATCCCAGGAAAATTTATGGGAACTGCCCCGGAAGCAGACTATCTTCTGCTTCGGTCCGAAGATGCCAGCACCGAATGGCGGGTTGAGGAGATCAACTGGATCGCGGCAGCTGAGTTTGCCGACAGTGCAGGTGCTGATGTGATCACTACTTCCCTGGGTTATTCTTTGTTCGATATGGTGGTCCAGAATTACACCACAGAGGACATGGATGGCAACACAACCTGGATTACGCGTGCGGCCGACCTTGCCGCCAGCAAAGGTATACTGGTGGTTGCCAGTGCCGGAAACTCGGGTAATTCAGAGTGGAGGATCATCACCTCCCCGGCAGACGGTGACAGCGTATTGGCTGTTGGGGCTGTAGACAGTACCGGGAGCTATGCTTCATTCAGTTCACAGGGCCCGACTGCAGATGGCCGCGTTAAGCCAAATGTGATGGCCCAGGGATCCCTCACCTATGTTCAGAATTCCAAAGGAGGAATCTCAAGGGGCAGCGGCACATCCTTTGCCGCACCTATCATGGCCGGTATGGCCACCTGCTTATGGCAACGGTTCCCTGAAAAAACCAATTATGAGATCATTAAGATCCTTGAACAATCATCATCCAAATATCCTTATCCGGATAATAAATATGGTTATGGCATTCCAAACCTGGGTGTAGCTATTGATATCATTACCAGAAGCCCCGGCAGGTATCCGGATCCTGAAATAATAATATCCCCAAATCCAGTTGAAGACAAGGTCAGGATATTGCTTCCGGGTAAAGGTGACCGGATTGTGTCTGTTGAAATCTATGATGTAACAGGGAAATTGCAACAGAGCATGCCGGTCAGGACAATCGAAGCGGATACTGAACTGGTTATATATTTGGATCGCCAGATCGATACAGGCCTCTACATTGCGAAGATTACTACCGATAAAAAAGTATATTCCCTTCGATTTATTAAAAGATAATGAGTTCTGAAGCCACCGCTTCCATAAAACTATCTGAACTTAATCAGACCATCCATTCACTGGTAAGGCAGCAATTCCCTGACCAGGTATGGGTCATGGCAGATATCAGTGAAATTAAAATCAATGCCTCCGGTCATGCGTATCTTGAGCTCATAGAAAAAGACCGGAAAACCGAAAAGATCATTGCAAAAGCACGGGCAACAATCTGGTCCTATTCCTTCCGTATGCTGAAACCATTTTTTGAATCCTCCACAGGTTATACCCTGGAAGCAGGAATTAAAGTCCTTGTAAAAGTATCGGTTGAGTTCCATGAGATTTATGGATTCAGCCTGAATATAACAGATATCGATCCTACATACACTCTGGGTGACATTGAAAAGAAGCGCCAGGAAATCATTTCCCGGCTGGAAAAAGAGGGTGTATTCCGGATGAATAAGGAAACCACACTGACACTTGTCCCTCAGAAAATAGCTGTTATTTCATCCAAAACAGCGGCAGGATTTGAAGATTTTATCAATCAATTGAATAACAATGAGTACGGATATGTTTTCTACCCGGTACTCTTTGCAGCAATTATGCAGGGGGACCAAACCGAAGACAGCATTATCACTGCATTGGACCGGGTGTTCGATCATGAAGAATTTTTTGATGCGGTTGTGATAATACGCGGAGGAGGTTCGAAATCCGACCTGGCTGCTTTTGATAATTATAACATTGCCTATCATATCACTCAATTCCCAATACCCGTTATTACCGGCATTGGTCACGAACAGGATGAAACTATTGCCGACCTGGTAGCTCATACCAGGTTAAAAACACCAACTGCGGTCGCCGGTTTTTTGATCGGATTGGCCGAAGCCTTCGAGGGAGAGTTACGGGATAAAAAGAACGAATTACTCAAGACTGTTATGGCTAAGCTATCCGGTTATGACAACCAGCTAAGGCTGTTATCACGGACACTCTCCGGAAATATTCAACAGGTGATTCAAAGACAATCGGATTATCTGGAATATGTATCAGAAAGGTTAGGCGCATCATCCGACAGGTTAATTCGCGATCAGAAAAGAACCATCAGGATCATGTTTAACAATCTAACCGGTGGAATAAACAGTTCCATACGATACAGATCATTGCAACATTCTAACCTTGTACAAAAATCCGTTACTTCCTGCAGCCGTTATCTAAGTACAAACAGCCAGCATCTTTCTTTATTGAAGCAGAGAATTCATGATATGGATCCCGACCGGATCCTTGAACGAGGTTATTCCATAACCCTTCATTCGGGGAAGGCTGTCAAGGATGTCTCAGAAATTCATAAAGGTGATGTACTGGAAACAAGGTTAGCAAATGGCAGCATTTCGAGCAGCGTAATGAATACCAAAATAAAGGATTAACTGGTCCCGGTAAATAAAAAATCAAATCCTGATACTTTTAAATAAGATTTTCTACATTAGTAATTTTAAACATCCGGCATATCTATGTTGAGGACTTTATTTGTACTCCTGTTTTTGTTTTATCTGAGCGTATGGCCGGTGCGATCACATACCGATCCGGTTATAGACAGCCTTTTAAATCAATTGGAAAATGCTCATGATACTACAAAGATTGATCTTTTTAATCAGCTTTCACAAATATACTGGCAGCGATCATTCGATACCAGCCTGTTAATGGCAGATCATGCAGTTTCACTGGCTCGTAAAGTAAACGATCCTGTACGGCTGGGCAAATCGCTGAATATGAAAGGAAATGCATTTTATTTGCTCAGTAATTATACAAAGGGCCTGGAGTTTTACCAGGAAGTGTTGCACATAAGGGAGGAACTGGGGGACAGCAATGAGATGGCAAAAACGTATAATAATATCGGTGCCATTCATTTGCGCCTGCAGAATTATAACCAGGCACTTGATTATTTCAAAAGAGCTTTGTTAATCTATAAGGGAATTGGTGACGATGATGTAATATTCAGCCTGACCAACAATATTGGAGCAGTTTATAATGAGATGAAGGAGTATGAAAAAGCGTATAAATATTTCCTCGAATCATATGAGATCATTGAACGCAGAAACGATGAATCGAAGATTTTAATCGCCTTGAATAATCTGGGGGAGGTAACCGGGGCACTCGAAAATTATGACCAGGCCCTTGAGTACTTTTTAGAAGCTAGCAGGAAAGCTGAAGATGCTGATGATATTAGGATGAAAGCTATTATATCACTTAATATTGGTTCGATATATATGTTAACAGGGCATCCAGAAAAGAGCCTTCAATACCTGAACGAAGCTCTTAAAAATGCCAATATTGTAAACTCCATTCAAATTAAGCAGGATGTCTACAGTAGCCTGTTTGAATTCTACCAGGCGAAAAGAGATTACAACCGTGCCCTGGAATACAATATGCTCTATTCCGACGCCAGAGACAGTATTTTATCACAGGAAAACAGGTTGAAAGTTGCAGAACTGGAATTAAAGTATAACGCAGAGAGTTTTGAGTCGGAAATTGAGATCCTGAAAAGAAACAATGAGATTAAGCGAATCAGGATTACCGCGATATCCATAGCTCTTGGTTCACTGGTACTTGTACTGATACTGTTATCAATTGTTCTTTTTATCAATGCCAACCGGAACAGGATTAAAAAAGAGATTAACAAGCTTCTGAAGGAAAAAAACATGGAGCTGGAAGCGGCAAATAAAAAACTGGTTGAATCGGAGCATAATCTGAAAGATCTCAATGCTACCAAAGACAAATTTTTTTCTATTATAGGGCATGATCTCAGGAATCCTTTGAATGCCCTTATAGGATTTAGTGAACTGATTGCGTCCAATTCCAGGGAGTTTTCAAGTGAGGATATCCAGAGATACAGCAGTATCATCAATGAATCGGCTAAAAACATCCATCAGTTAATCGAGAACCTGCTCAACTGGTCAAGGGCACAGACCGGGAATATAGATTTCTCCCCTGTTCATTTGCCCCTGGCCGAAATGGTTTTGGAAATTTATAAAGTACTTAAAATTAATGCTGACAATAAAAATATCCGGATCGATATGGATATCCCGGAAGCAACAGAGGTCTATGCGGACAAAAACCTGCTATCCACAATCCTTCTTAACCTGATAAGCAATGCAGTGAAATTTACTACTGAGGGAGGCAAGGTTTCAATAACTGCCAGAAAGGAAGTTGGTAAAATCCTGGTCTCGGTCACCGATACTGGCATTGGCATGAATCAGGTACAGATTGAATCACTCTTTACCCTGGGATTAAGCAAAAGTACTCCCGGAACAACAAATGAAAAGGGAACAGGACTTGGATTAATTTTATGCAAAGAATTCATTGAGATGCATGAGGGTGAAATCTGGGCTGAAAGTGAACCGGGAAAGGGAAGTACCTTTAATTTTACAATTCCTGATATTAAAATTGAAAAGTAATGGCAGAGAATATTTCTTACAAAGATGCAATTGAGGAGATCGAATCAATCCTCCAGCAGGTTGAAAGTGGGGAATTGGATGTTGATCAGCTAACCGATAAGGTAAAAAGGGTTTCTGCACTGCTCGAGATCTGCAACAAGAAGCTTAAGACAACTGAAAAGGAGGTGGAAAAGATCATTAAGGACATGGAGGAGGGGGAAGAATAGAAGTCAGAAGGGGTGCGGGTTACGAGTGTTGGGTGAGGTGTTCTTAGTTCTTAGTTCATCGTTCTTGGTTCCTGGTTTTCCGACTTACGACTCAATTCCCGCGACTTACGGCTTATTCTTCGTATTTAAGTTCCAGGTCCATAGAAGACTCACTTTCAGGACAAAGGTCAGCCAGGCTATATAATTCTACCGCATACCCAACCCGCATATTAGCCGTTTTATATAATTCTGAGGCGATATGTTTAATCTGATTCTGATTGGCTATTAGCACCTGAACCGGATCTATATCATCATAATTGAATTTACCCTGGACCTCATTCAATACAGACAGGTTCTGATTAAATATATTCATCAATTCCTTATATGACCTGGCAGCACTGGTCAGACGGCTGCCTATAACCCCAACAACTTGTTCTGTTTCCAAATCAATCAGCGGGCTCCCTGCGTTGCCCTGCTTGATGGAACAATCAACCTGAATATATCTGAGGCCATCACTGTGGGTAAAGAAAGATGAGATGATTCCACTTTTTATTGCCAGGTTATGCTGCTCAAGCTGATAACCCAGGATGGCAATTGG
>CAYZEZ010000057.1:0-18290 GCA_964477295.1 uncultured Bacteroides sp.
AACCTGCAACCGGTTTTATAGATCTTTAGCACAACGGAATCCCACATTAAAGTCTACCCAGTAAGGCCTGAGGCTTTGCCTGAAGTAGACTGCATTGCACATTTTGCCGGACCGCCAGCCACCGCCCCTGATTACTCTTCTTTTTCCATATTGAGGTCCGGTTGGGTTTCCCGGATCGCCTTCAAGGTAATAGTCTTTATCATAAAAGTCGGATACCCACTCGATCACATTTCCGGCCATATCATACAAACCATAGCCATTGGGAGGATAAGAACCAACTGCGAGTGTCTGGCCCTGGGTACCATTGTAATTGGCTGTGCTTGAATCCATGTCATCTCCGAGCGGAAATCTTTTATCTACCAATCCACCCCGGGCAGCATATTCCCATTCGGCTTCAGTAGGCAAGCGCATCCCTTTCCATTCAGCATATGCCATTGCAGAAGCCCACGTGATCCCTATGACAGGATGGTTAGGATAATCAGGTCCACTGTTAAACACGCCCAACTCCCAGAATTCCGGTAACGGGTAGCCCGAGGCTTCGCAAAAGGCAAAAAATTGTGCATTGGTAACTTCATATTTATCAATGTAGAACGAATCCACCTTTACTCTGTGGGAAGGATTATCGACATATTTTTGTCCTGCAGAAGCAGGTTGTCCCATATTGAATTCGCCGCCAGGGATGAGGACAAGTTCGTGCTCAACCGGTTCAGAAGTTACAGGGAGGGATTGTTTTGTATCATTCAGCCTGAATGATACAAATAATAAGAAAAGAATGAACAATGATAATGCCTTTTTCATGTCAGTCAATAATTTGAAGTGCTTTAAGTATATCTTTTGAAATGTTAATCCGTGGCTGATTGATGCCCTGAAATGATTCCCCTTCAATGTTAAGTGCAAAATAGTAAATTTCTTCGCCTTTTTCAACATATCCTGCAAACCACCCGATCACCTTTGAGTTATCAATTTCTCCCCCGCCGGTTTTTGCACTTAAAGTGTAGGTTTCGGTTTTTTCCAGGACAAGGATCTCTTTGACAACCCGGATTGCTTTCTCTGAGAATCCAAAGGAATTATTATAGAGTTTTATAAGGAAATCTACCTGTCCCATTGCTGATATTTTCAACGTGTTATCGAGCCAGAAAGAATCGATGCGGGGGCCAATGGTTTTGTTCCCGTAGTCGACCTGGTTCAGGTATCCCTGCATTCTGTCTTCACCAATTCTCCTGGCCACCTCCTGGTAGTACCATACAACGGAATTTCTCAGGGCGGAATGTAAGGTTTGATCTTTTGGCCATGATTCGGGCCACCATGGCTGTCTGGGATTAAGGATACTGTCCCAGGCAATGACTGACCCGGCATCTTCAAGTACCCCCGACTCTATGGCAAATAATGAATTGGGGATCTTAAAAGTAGACTTGGGACTAAAGGGAATAATAGCTCTGTCCTGGTTATGAATTATATAACTGTTATCGTGTGGATTGAAAAGTATAAAAGTACCCTCCAGCCCCTTAAAGTATTGAGTCAGATCTTTGTGTATAATTTTTGGATTATAACCACATGATCCCAAACTTATTATTACAAAAATGATTAATGCCTTTTTCAAAGTTTAACAATTTTATAGCTGAACGATTAATACCTTGCACCTTGCACCTCGCACCGCGTACCTCGTAACCAGTACCTAGTACCTTGCTTCAACCCACTCAATCCGTGCCCGGAACGCGGTGATCCCGGAGTTTTCTATTTTACCTTCAACCAGGGTGTGCTGATCGGCCTCTTTCCCTTGTGAGAAATAGAGCTGTACGGTTTCCCCGAACCGGGTTTCGTTATGATAATTAATCTGAAATGAATTTATCTGGTTATGCTGGTAATGTTCCAGCGGGAACTGATCCTGTATCCAGGCAATATACCTTCCTGCGTTTACATGTTTATTAATATCAAGATCTGAGTAATGAACAGGGATCGATGCTTCCAGCAGCCCGGGTTCAGGAGGATCAATTTTACCGGGAACTTCCTGAATAGCATGCCTGCCTGCATGGAGTGAATGAAACTGTGCCATGTATTCAGGTCTTCCAGGTCTTCCGGTGGCCTTATCCAGGGCCAGCCAGGCCGTTGCTGCCAGGACCAGTACATTATTTGCCTGATCGGTAATGCAAAAATCCCTTAATGCAAAAAGCCTGTTTGTCCCCTTGGTCCAGGTTTCGATAATAATATTTTGGTCAAATTCGGGATAGTTATTAACATGAACCAGGAGCCTGGATAAAACCCAGTAGTGGTTTTCCTTCTGCATATCTTCAAATCCGTAGTTCAGTTTCATCGCGTGATTAGTTGCCATCTTAAACAGGTAGCTGCAAATCCTGAAAAACTTCATTTCCCCGTTGGCGTCAATATCTTCTGCAGGGACTCTGAATTTTTCAATTAATGATAATTCGGAAGGACTGGTTGTATCCGGTGACATGATTAATATTGAAAAATGACAGAGATAAATGTAGTAATTATCGGAGTTAAGTTGAGAAAAATATTGGGCATATTATCATCAGGTGTCCCTGTTTACAATACCGGGAGAAAAAGCAGGAAGGCAAACGGCAATATACTCTGCCCCATTTTCATACGGTGTACTGTATCTGATCCATTCTCCCGGGAATGTTTGAATGGCCTGCCCCTCCGCTATATAAATCACCTCTTTCACCGTTTCAACCCGTAAGGTTCCTTTCAGGACAACAGTGAATTCATGAAATTCAGGGGTTTGACCAGGTTCGGACCATCCCTGGGGACTTGTCATCCGGGCGATACTGATTTCCTCGTTGTCGGAATTGACCCGGCCAATAAACTCCTCAATCAATTTGGGAGGTGCCCCGGCTGCCTCAACGACCGTTGATCTGTTAATTAATTTCGGCATATTGAACTATTTTATTCAGGTTGCTGAGTACTGGATACTAGTTAAAATATTAATGATCAAATACATAGTAAATATACAATAACTAAATGTATCTATTTTAACTAATTCATATGTGACAGATATTCAGACACCTGGCAACTCAGTTTAATTAAAATAGCCATTTTATAAAAGGGAAGAAGGTAGACCAGATAGGAATATCGAGGTAACTCAGGAAACCTTCATCTGCCAGTTTTTGAATTTGATCAGGTTGTTTTATCAGTGGTTTTGTAAAGTTTGTCGATTTGAAAAATAATCCGGTGAATAAATCGGTTATTATATCCTGGAAAAATAATAGTAAACCAATAGCGGCCATCATAAATTCATTGGTGTGCAGGTCGGGATAATAACTCCAATCATTCAGGATCAGTAAAGAAAGGATCCACAGAACAATTTTAATAAGGATATTCCCGGTTAACAGGTAGGTGCTTTTCGACCTGGTTCCGGTAATTAATAATAATAATGACGACAAGCCACCTCCGATGAAGACCCCGATAAAAAAACGCCACAACTGACTGGTGAAAGGCAATAATAACATGCATGCAATAATTGAGATTATCTTAAGAAAAGATCCTGCCAAATGCACCCGGAATGCTTTCCTGCTCCTTGGAATATTTATTTTTTTATAGGTTCGTTTATACCTGGCGTCGTGCCAAAGAGTGCCAAAAAAGTTCAACTGGATATCGTGGACTTTCATCATTCCAAGTTTAAAAGGATAGGAATTTGCTGCTTTTTCCTCACAGTAACAACAAAACTGGGAACCATCACCCATTTCATCCTTAAATAATTGTTTGAGATCAGCAAAGCTATAGAAAAAGCTGCCGGGCTTATAAAAGGATTTCCCCTGACTGATTATGAACCAGACAATAAATCCACCTGGTATCCATAAGAAAAACATGAAAAAATAGTTATAGGTAAGCGCAAGGTAAACAGGCATAATGAACAGGAACATAGTCAATACGACAAGGCTAATATGGAGGATATAATTTAATAACAGAAGCAGGTCATTCATCCCGCTTCTCTGGAAGGCTTCATGATCTTTCTTCAGGTTTTCATATTTCGTCTCTGCAGCTTTTTTCGCATATTCCCTGGCCCGCTCTCTGAAATAGTTATAATTCCTTTCGGCCTCTGCCCTGGACTGAGCTGTGAGTTTTATTCCTCTCAGTTCTGTTTTATTGATCAATATTGCATATGCCTCTGAGATCTCAATAAACTTGTTATGTGCATCCGGATCGTCACTGAGATCGGGATGATGCTTCTTGGCAAGCAGCCTGTAGGCAGTTTTGATCTCCTCTTCCTTGGCACCTTTCTTAAGCCCCAGTATTTTATAATATTCTTCCAGCATTGGCTGTTAATTGAAATAAAATTAACAAAATTGACGGGCAGAAGGTAAATATTAAAGCAATTTCAAATGGAATTAATAAATTTAAGTTGCCGGGCAGGATTGTTCCCGGATGGTATGAGTTAATAATATAAACTCAAAAATATGAACATTATTTTCATATTGGTTGAACCGGCGGTTCCCGGAAATGTCGGAGCATCAGCCAGGGCAATTAATACAATGGGTTTTAATGATTTGAGGTTGGTTGCACCCAGTAATCACCTCAGTGAAGAAGCCAGGATGTTTGCTCATGGGTCAAATCATATCCTTGAAAAGGCAATAGTATATCCGTCTTTCAGTGAGTCTGTAAAGGATATTGATTTTATCATTGGTGCTACAGCTAAGAAAAGGAGCTCAAATGAGGAATACATTGAATGCAACTGGTTGTCTGGATTATTGCAGAAAAAGGGCAGTACAATCGAAACGGTGGGTCTGGTATTTGGACGAGAAGAATCGGGATTAACAAATGAGGAACTTGGGCAGTGCGACCTGGCAACATACATTCCGTTGGCCAATCCATATCCATCGTTAAATCTCTCTCAGGCTGTTATGATTTATGCTTTTTTACTGGCGGATAAAAGGCTTAAATCAATATCAAAAAAGAATTCAGAGCAGGATAAAGCAGGGCTGAAACAGTTAAAAAGCAAGGTTGTCAACCTGTTGGATAACATTGAGATAAATAAGAATCCTGTTTTGTTCAACCGGATCCTGGAAAGGATAATGTTACTTGGAGAGGACGATATACATCTGTTCCATTCAGTATTAAATAAACTGGAAGGTAAAATCGGGGAATAGAATTTATTACAGATCGCCTGACTGCAATACGGATCTTGATTTGAATATCTGGCTGAAAAGGCCATTACCTGTGCTTGAAAAATAGGATTCAGGATTCATTGAAGAGTGAATTATGAGTTCATCAGGACTCTTTCTGTATGCTTTAATGATCACTGGTGTGGTGAGGTTGCCCTCGATGGTCAGTTGATAATCCGGTGCGGTCACCGGGTTAAATCCATCGACAAATGAGGAATTGGATTTTCTGGTAAGGCCGTTCAGGTAGTTCTCCATAGAAGCGCTATCTGCCGGCATATTATTGATTTGCCAGACTGAATCGGGATTAGAAGCAATATAGCCGCTGTCTGCCGGGTAATCAAAAGTAAGCTTGTTAATGTTATTTTTTGCTAACTGGAGCACAAGCTGGTTTCTCCAGGCATTGAATGCCTGGTTGAAGCTCATGGCCAAAAATCCCTCAATAACATACACTTCTGTCTCATCAGTTAACCTCACGTAAGTAAGGCCAGTCCCCTGGTTTCTTCCATATCCGCCATATGGGGAAGGGGATGGCTGGTAATCGAACCTGCCGATCACAATATCTGCAACAACCTTTTTACCTTCTTTCATGATGACCCTCGTTCCCAATGAATCAGTAACACCAAAATCTTCCCATTTATCTCTGTTGTTGGCAACCAGCCTTTCAGGATCAAGATTTTGCAATTCAGTCATCATATTCGTGACACCAAAATTATCTGCCGGCACGACCAATTCCCCCTTCTTCACCGTCCATTTAGTAACATTCCTGGTAAACATGATTTCTTCACCCTGCTCTGCACTGGGATATAATAGGATTGAACTAACCCGTGATGTGTCCATTTGCACCAGGTCGGTGTTCAGCGTACCTGTACTCTGTTTCTGGCGAAGTGCCCTTGAAACCAGGAAAAGACCAACAAGCACCACCAGAACAATAACCAATGTTTTATTATTAAATTTCTTTGCCATAATTTTTAAATAGTTTAATAATTTTAAACACACACTCTCTCATGCTCCTACTACCTCGTAACCAGTACCCAGTAACCCGTAACTTCTTCTAACTCAGGTTAGCTTCCATTCTGGCAATCCGCTGGTTCCTCCTGATCTGCGAACGGACAAACCCATAAATCAGGATGAGCAGGATAGGAAGCAGGAAATTCAGCCATTTTAAAAAGGCCCTTTGCGAATCTTCAAGTTCTTTTATTGGCCGGGAACTGACACCTTTTGTCCTGAGTGAGATTAACCCGGTATCATCCGACAACCAATCGATGCTGTTCACCATCAGGCTAACATTGTCTTTCTGTAGTTGCTGTTGCTGTCCCCTTGCCCCGTTTACAGGGAAATCGCCATCCGCAATAACCACCATTTTTGAGGGCACTCCACCCATGAATGATCCTTCCAGAGCTGCCCCAATAACCAGGTTATGCATTGGAAAATCTTGTTCTGTCCACTGTCTCTGAAAATTGAAATACTGTGGAGCCGGCTGGGTGGCTGCTCTTTCGGAGGTAAAAACAATGGGTGTATAGATCAGGTTGGTGTCACCTGTAAAGTTCATGGGACTGGTAAATTGCATAACAACAGCCTCCAGTCCTGAAGTTATCGGATGGTCAGCAAAATTATTAATAATCGGTATGTAGGGCACCATCACCTGGGAAATGTGAATGGCATTACCTACCTGTTGCTGCATGGTGGCATTTACACAATTGGCATCGATGACATAGCTGTCGTTGACCATTAACCCCTTCCCGAGTAACCAGCCTTCAAGTCCTGTTGGCAAAGACGAACCATATCCCGATTGCAGGTCTCCGGCAACCCTGTTCATGGCAATAAATAAACGTCCCCCGCGGGCCAGGAAATTATTAAGCTGCTTAAATACAAAATCAGGAATCGAATCGGTAGGGCGGACAATGGCAATGGTTTTCATATTTGCCGGTATAGTTGTGGAATCGGTCACAGTCAGCGGCTCGAAATTGTAAAGGATAGCGAGTTCCGTACCTACCTGGATCAACTCATTGATACCGGGTTCACCATGTCCCTGAAGCAAACCTACCGAAGGCTTATCCATTACAGAAAGCTTTTTTATGGAGGTTGACAGAGCATATTCCATTGCTGTGCCCGGTTCAATTACAGGTATAACCTCTTTTGCATTTCCTATATTCAGTACTGCACCCATGTAGGCTTTTTGCTGTTTCATCTGGTCCTTCTCACGTACATTGATCATCAGAGGCTGAACACCTTGCTGCATAGCCTCCGTTTCGGTTTGTTCATCTTCGTTTGGATTAATGAATTGGTATACAAGGTTGTGGTTACTTATCCGGCCATATTCAACCAGCATATCGTTAAAATCCCTCCTGTTCTTCATCAGTTGAGGTGGCAGGTCTTTGGAGAAAAAGGCTTTGACCGTAACAGGCTCCTGAAGTTCTTTAAGGATATCTTTTGTGGCCTTGCTCAGGGTGTATTGCTTGTCTTCGGTAAAATCGAGACGGAAATAAAACTGGTCAGCCAGCAGGTTAACAACAATAATAATGGCGATGACCAGGAGAACTGTTATCTGTATTTTGCTTGATTTCATTTTGTATCCTCCTTATTATGCTTTATTTCTGTTAGCAAGAGAAACCTCGGCTGCAAATAATCCGATGACCATCAATGAAAAGAAATAGATCAGGTCACTGCTGTCGATGATACCCCTTGATATACTTTCGAAATGCACCCGCATGCTCAGAAGGCTAAACAATTGACCGAAAAATCCGGTTGCACTGCTGGCCAGCAGGTCGAAAAGCAGGTGAAAGAACAGTCCGGTAAACAGTGCGAGCAAAAATGCAACAATCTGATTTTGTGTGATACTGCTGGTAAACAGGCCAATGCTGATGTAAACCCCGCTCATAAAAAGCAATCCTAAATACCCGCATATCACACCACCGGTATCCAGATTTCCGAGGCTTGCCACGGTAATGACATAGGGCAGGGTAAAAGCCAGGGCCACTGCAATCAGGATAAGGGTGGACAGGAATTTGCCCAGTACCACCTGCCGGTCTGATACGGCTTTGGTGAGCAGAAGCTCAATGGTCCCTGATCTTTTTTCTTCGGCCAGTAACCGCATGGTCAATGCCGGTATAAAAAAGAAAAGGGTCCAGTAGGCAATGGAGAAAAATGCCCTGAGACTGGCCTGACCCACCAGAAAAATATCGCTTCCGAAAAGCCAGGTAAAGAATCCGCTGATCCCTAAAAACAGTATAAGTAAAATATAGGCGATCAGCGAGTCGAAAAACGACTGCAATTCCCGTTTCGTAATAATCCAGATAGTATTCATAACTCTATATTGTTTATCAGTTATTTTAAAACTTGCAAACCTCGTAACTGGTACCTCGTACCTTGTAACTTCTTCCCTAGTTCATCGTGAGATCCCTGAAAATATCTTCAAGCTTTGTCTCAAACGGCGTAAGCTCGGAAATCACCCACTTCTTTTTCACACACAAATTAAAAATTGCGCGGGCTGAGTTTGATTCGGGATGAGACTGGATCTCAAATTTATTTTGTTGCCTGTCGGTGAAATCCACCATCGCAACAGTGGGCAGCGCCTGCAAAGCACTGAAAACATCATTGGCTTCGCCGTCTTCGATTCTCACATGCAATACCTCCTGACCCTGAGCCTGTTTTTTAAGGATATCGGCCGATCCGTCGGCTACGATTTTCCCGTTATTGATGATCAGAATCCGGTCGCAGGTAGCTTCAACTTCAGGCAGAATGTGAGTACTCAGGATCACAGTTTTCTCTTTACCCAATTCGCGGATCAGTCTCCTGATCTCAACAATCTGGTTTGGATCAAGTCCCGATGTCGGTTCATCCAGGAGAAGAATATCAGGATCATTGATCATGGCCTGTGCTAATCCCACACGTTGCCGGTATCCTTTCGATAACTCCCCGATCTTTTTATGCTTTTCAGCATTCAATCCGCATACACGGATCATTTCAATCATCCGGTCCAGCACCTGTGCCTTAGGAATACCCTGGATCGATCCGATAAATTGCAGGTACTCAAACACTGGCATGTCGGTGTAGAGCGGATTGCTTTCGGGAAGATAACCTATGTGCCTTTTAAGTTCATCAGGATTTTCCTTGAGTGATATTCCGCCAATCGTAATCTCCCCCTGGGTGGGGATAAGATAATTAGTGATCATCCGCATGGTAGTCGTCTTCCCTGCACCATTCGGTCCCAGGAAACCAAGGATCTCCCCTGTTTTTACTTCGAAGGAGATATTATCGACGGCTCTTTGTCCCCCGAATTTCTTGGTTAAATTCTCAATTTTAATGTCCATATTTAAGAGAATTTAGAATATGTAATATTAAATCTTTCAGGTATGACCAGGCGGGATAATGTAGGACCTGATCTTAATTCAGATTGTTTTCGAGATCCTGACATCGCCTGCCATTCTCAAAAATCAAACGCGAATATGGCAAATCTATCTTATATATCAATTTCTTTTTAAGATTTTTTAACTATTGCGATCGTAATTCTCTTGCTGTATTTGTATAATAAAACTTGCATCTTTCCAGTAAAATAATTCCGTAACTTGTATCCTCATAAATAATTAATTCTAATGGATAATTCCAACCTGCCCGGATTAAAAAAGAAAGGAAAAATCAGCAGATTCTTTCGACAGCTCATAACCGTTGCCCTCAGGATATTTAAAAGGTTTGTTACAGCCATAACCCCGGATCCCGAAGCATGGAAAGGGGCCATGATAGGATTGGCCGGGATAATAGTGGTTCTGTTATTAGTAATAGGAATACTGATGATAAAGCATCTGGGAATTCTTATTGTATCGGGATTTATTATTATGTACCTGGCGATGGGTGCAATCGCAGCACTTGGCCTGTTCATAGCTATTTATATTTTTCAAAAAATACCTGGTATTTACCGGTGGGTTCTGGTGGGGGCTGTCTATATACTGTTTGAGATATGGTGGGCGACAACAACAGGTTTGATAGCCATAAGCGGAATTACTGTCCTGTCGGCATCCCTGGCGGGTGGCGCTATCTGGATTTTCATAAAAACAATTTGGGAACATAAAACATTATTAAACAAGATATTAAACATAGTTATCTTAATTATTGGCATTGGTGGGATCGTTTCCGGTTCCTATTGGTTATTGATGAGAGGCGTCGATGTTGATCCTCCTGTTAATGCGGCCTTGAAAACAGAAAGGATTCCCGGTCATATCACCCTGCCCGATCCATCGATCGAAGGAGATTACACTGTACTGGAGCTTACGTATGGCAGTGGCAAGGACAAATACAGGGAAGAGTTTGGAGAAGGTGTAACCATTATTACTGATTCAGTGGATGGCAGCAGGTTTGTTTCAGGATGGGATAAGTTTAATGGATGGGCCAGGACGAGATACTGGGGATTCGATGAAAAAGCCCTGCCCCGGAATGCAAGGGTTTGGTATCCTGGAGGGAAAGGGCCTTTCCCGCTGGTGTTAATTGTCCATGGCAATCACCTGGACAGGGATTACTCTGATCCGGGGTATGAATACCTGGGTAAGCTGATGGCCAGCCGTGGATTTATTTTTGCTTCGGTCGATGAGAATTTCCTGAATGGTACCTGGTCAAATCTATTTAACCAGTTAGAAGAAGAAAACGATTGCAGGGGCTGGCTGCTGTTAAAGCACCTGGAGCTTTGGAGGGATTGGAATAAGGATGAGAAAAATCCGTTTTATAATAAGGTCGATCTTAGCAAAATTGCCCTGATCGGACATTCCAGGGGAGGAGAGGCCGTAGCTGTTGCGGCTGCCTTCAATCAGCTGCCCTATTATCCCGATGATGCCACTATAGAATTTGATTTCAATTTTAATATTAAGTCGGTTATAGCCATTGCTCCCGTTGATGGCCAATATAAACCAGGAAACGTAGGAACCTTTTTCGAAAACGTAAATTATTTCGTATTGCAGGGATCGCACGATATGGACATGAGTTCGTTCCATGGTGAAAGGCAATTACAACGGATAAAATTCACAGATACCACATTTCATGTCAAAGCTGGATTATATATATGGGCTGCAAATCACGGCCAGTTCAATTCAGTGTGGGGTGAAAATGATGTGGGATACCCGGGGATAGCTCTGTTTAATAAGCAACAATTGCTATCGTCCGATGACCAGATGATGATCGCAAAAGTCTGTATTTCAGCTTTTCTGGAGGCAACTTTACTGGATAAATACGGATACCTTGATTTGTTCAGGGACCACAGAACGGGGCGGAAATGGCTTCCTGAGACGGTATACCTCAATCAATATGAGGATTCGGAAAGTGATTTTGTATGTACTTTCGAGGAAGACCTTGACTTGAGTACCATTACTGCTGAAGGAGGATCGGCCCGTATGGAAAACCTTACAGTATGGAAGGAAAGAATGGTCCCGTTAAAATGGGGGGAACTGGATACACGGGCCGTCTATACAGGATGGAACATGGAGGAAAAAGACAGTCTGCTTGCATGGTACACCGTTGATGGTCCCGATGGAGGATACCTGAATACCGGCTCCAGGAGCCATTTGATATTCAACATGGCCGAATCGACGGAAAGCTCAAATCCAAATCCTGAGGAGGAGGGGGAGAATGGTAACACAATAAATAAGGAGAAAAAAAATAATGCAGGGAAGGAAAAGAATAAAAAGGATGAAGAAGGGGAAAAGGAGGAGGATAAAGATGAGAAAGAAGAGCCGGTTGACCTGACCATACAGGTTAAGGATACGAGTGATTATACCGCCCAGTTACCCCTGAGCCATTTTTCCTTTCTGCAGCCACAGCTTGAAGCAAAGCTGATGAAAGCAGATTTCATGACCGATGCTGCAAAATCGGAAATTGTATTCCAGACCTTCTTTTTCCCCTTAAAGGATTTTGTTGAAGAAAATCCAATGCTTGATCCTACCTGTATCGATGAAATCAGGTTTATTTTTGATAAAACCGGTGAAGGGGTGGTGATCATTGATAATATTGGATTCTGGGATCCGGTTGAAGAATAAAATGCCCGGATGCATCATTCCGGTTTTTTTCCTGTCTTTTATTAATACTTTAACCAATAATATTTTTATAAACCTTTAAAGCAAAAATCATGAAGAGTAAATTGCGCAACAAAATTCTGTTCAGCCTTTTCATTGTGGCTGTATCCTCATCCTGTCTCTATGCCCAGGTAAAAGGCAATGGCAATGTTGTAAAGGAGGATCGAACGGTAGCTACTTTTACAGGTCTGGAGGTTGAAGATGGCATTGATGTCATTCTTTCACAGGGAACCTCACAAAGCCTGACACTCGAAGCCGACGAAAATTTATTGGAGCTTATAAAGACCGAAGTATCCGGCGGGGTATTAAAGATTTATCTCGCGAAGAATGTATGGGAAAGGAAATCGCTCAAGGCTTATGTGACAATAACTAAATTGTCATCCATCGATGTTTCCGGAGGTGGGGATGTCTTGTCTGAAGAATTAATTGAAGTGGCTGATTTAAAGATAAATGTGAGTGGCGGAGGCGACCTTGATTTTAACACTAAAGGAAATACTGTTAAAACAGAGATCAGCGGTGGGGGTGATGTTGAAATGAAAGCAGATGTAAAGGGATTCTTTGTGAATATATCCGGAGGAGGAGATCTTGAACTTGCGCTCAGCGGGGGTGAAATGGAAGGAACTATTTCCGGTGGTGGAGATGCAGAAGTATCATTGGGGAATAAGTTGTCATCCTTTTCAATGAGCATATCCGGTGGTGGCGACCTGGAACTGGATGGCAGTGCAGGAGAGATTAAAGTAAATATAAGCGGAGGCGGTGATGCTGAAATTCATGCTGATACGGATGCCGAAAAGATTAAGATAAGCGTAAGCGGAGGAGGAGATATTGAATTGTCGGCCAATACCGGTGAGTTGAATATTGATGTTTCAGGAGGCGGCAATGCCCAGCTTGATGGTTCAGCCAGGACTATGAATGCCACCTGTAAAAGCGGAGGTGACCTCTATGCAGAGGGATTCAAAGTGGAGAATGCTACTGTAACCCTGACGGGAGGTTCTGATGCTAAAGTAAATGTAACGGGTGAGCTTAAAGTCAATGCATCCGGCGGAGGAAATGTATACGTTTCAGGGAATCCACAGATAAAGGAGGGAAACCTGACAGGCGGGTCGAAAATCCATACAAAATAGCATTGTGTACAGGCCCGTTCGGTCAGTTAAAAGATATAGGGCAGAATAGCCCTTCTGTTCCCGGGGTAATCCGGGAACTTTTTTTTGTACCAGCGGTGATGATCGAGCCCCCTGGGGATAAGGTTTATCATGGTCCAGATGAAAAAGGCCAGGGCTGCAGGGCTCCAGGTCAACAGGGCAAATCCTCCCCATTCCAGTATCTCACCGAGAAAGTTTGGACAGGAGATATATTTGAAAAGTCCTCCTTCCGGTATGGCATATCCATTCTGTGTTTTCCTGCGCAGGGCCAGCAGGATATTATCGCTTCGCTGGTTAATAATTAACCCTGCAAAGAACAAGATTACCCCTGAAATGAAACGTATGTCCGTGGCCCACGAAATATCCATTTCGGGCCTGATAAATCCAAAAAAATATCCGTTAAGCCCTCCATTGACAAGGTTAAAAAAGATGGCAAATAGTACAATCACCAGGGGCATTGTTTTGCCTTTCGTATGAGTTCGCAAAGGATAAATAACAGACCGGTTGGTATAATGGATAGTCCAGAGGGCAATAAAAAACCAGGTCCATCCGGAAGGCAATTCTGGTCCCGATAACGACAAAACCAGGATCAGGATCAGCGACGGAGTTTCCATTAAGATCCATCCCAGGCGATTCGGAATTGTTGGGCCCCATCCCTTGCGAACATGCCTGCCATAAGGGGCCGACACCGTTAGAAGAAGAGGCAGAAGCACCAGGCCACATCCTATCCACACATAAACTATGATGCTGAAATGGTCTTTAATCAAATTGAGAATCATTTATAAATTATTCTTCACTCAGCCCCTAAACCCCTTGGCCCCTTAGACCCTTTCTTTCTGGCCCCACAACCCTTGAATCCCCGAATCCTTCTCCTACAGGTAGCCGTTACTTCTGAACCAATCCAGCGTATCCCGGATTGTTTCTTCCAGAGGCCTCGGATTGTATCCCAGCTCATTCTTCGCCTTTTCAGACGAGATCATCCGATGGCTTGTTTTAAGGATCTCGAGGGACTCCCTGGTATAGAGTGGATCTGTTCCAACTAATTGGGCATATCCTTTAAGAAATGGAACGCCCAGTTCAGCCAGCCAGTAAGGCAGTATAGTCCATTTTCGCTGGTCCCCGGTGAGGTTTCCTATCATTTTGGCCAGGTCGGGTAACGCCATCCAGTAACCTGAAAGCAAATAACTTTCACCGGTACGACCTTTTTCAACGGCTTTCAGCGTGCCATCAACGATATCCCTGACATCCACCCAGTCGTATCCACCGCGTATCAGGCCGGGAAGTTTCCGTTTGACTATCTGGATCAGGGCTCTTCCCATAAGGGATGGTTTGAAATCATAAGGGCCCACAACCGAAGTCGGATTAATGATAACCGCATCCATTCCTTCCCCGGCGGCATCAAGTACCAGTTGCTCACTAACCGCTTTGGATTTATTATATAGAATGTGATCTTCAGTTGCCAGTCCGCGCCTTTCATCCAGCACGCTATCCGATGGTTCGTGTACAATGGCATGTATCGAACTGAAATGGATAAGCCGCCGAACTGGATTTTCACGTAAACATTGTACCAGGTTTTTTGTCCCTTCTACATTGATGTCCAGTAACTCCTCATCGTTTTTTCCATTAATTGAAATAGTGGCAGCCAGGTGAATGACAATTTCAACATCCTTGATTAATGCTGATAAAGAATTGATATCAAGCAAATTACCATTAACAATCTCAAGGTTTAATTGATCAAGACTTTTTGTATATTTATTAATCAGAGCCTTCACATGATGTCCATGGTCAATCAGGGTTCTGCAAAGATTTGCACCAATATGACCACTTGCTCCGGTAATTGCAAATTTCATGACGGTTTAAGCGTGTGTTTGGATAAGCCAATAAAGGTAGAAGAATGTTTGAAAGAAACTATAATACAGGACAAATTATTATTTCACGATTGTACCGGTAAAATCAGGAATCATAAACAGGTTTTGTTTCCTTCTGGTTATCTCATCATCAATGCGTTCAAATGGAACCACCGGTTTTACCGATTTTAACTTTGGTATGTCACTGTCGCCTGCAAGAATAGCCTGTAAAGCAGTATTGAGCACGGGATCCTTCAGGTCGCCAAAAGGCAGGGCCCCGATAAGTTCATCATCAACGGAATAATCTGGTATAAGTCCATCACTGAAATCGGTAAATCCGGTAGCATTGGCGTATTTGAATACTATCGGGACGAGTCCCCAGTTATGTTTTGGCGGATCTTCAATATCGGAAATTATCCAGGCACCCGCATATTTACCGTAGGTGTTTGATCCAACCTGGATTACATCCATATACGGATATAATCCGATCATCAGGAATTCACTGGCTGAGGCTGTTCCACCGGTGGTTAAGAAATATACCCTGTCGAGGTTAATGTTATGGTCATTTTGCGGGAAGTATAAAACAAGGTTGGGAGAGTTTGATCCCTGCGTTTGAAGGAAATAATCATTGTACAGGTTGTTGTAATCAAATCGTACAAGGACCTGCTGACCCTGTACGGCCGATATGGGAGCAATAGCACTGGCCAGGTAAGCTGCAGAGGTAAGGTCGCCTCCCGGGTTGTATCTAAGGTCCACTATCAGGTCATTAATGCCTGCCGTAGCAAACTCATCAAAGATCACTGCAAGGGAATCATTAAACCTGCCTGATTGTCCCGATTTAAATTCAACATACACCAGGTATCCGATTTTTGCATCACTGATTTCAATGATATCATGGTAAATGATGGGATCAAGTACTACCTCTTCAGCTATCATTGACAGTGTAGAATCGGTTTTTGAAATGCCATCATCCACCAGTTCGCCAAGAGTGACTGAATATAAAGGAAGCTGGAACATATCGTAATAATTATCAATATTCAGGTCTGTCCCATTAATTGAGACAATGATATTGCCCCGTTTCAATCCTGCCCTGTCGGCAGGGGAACCCGGGATGACATATTCCACGATAATAAAAATGCCATCTGAGTTAGTGAATCTTCCAAAGGCCGGTGAATATCCCATCGATAAGGCAACGCCCTGGTATTCACTCATAAGCTGTTTATAATCATCGGTGATCCAGCTGAATTTATCTCCTGTGAATAAAAGTTTTTTGAAATATTCTTCCGGATCGGGCTCAGTGTTGGGATCCAGATTGTCAGGAAGAAACTCATTCCAGTAATAAACCTCACTCATCACATCCCAGATCCAGTTATTGACATATTTGATATCCGATGAAATGCCTGATGTTGTATCGTTATTGTTGTTATTTCCTGGGCCAGGCACATCTTTTTCACACCGTGTAAATAACAATATCCCCAACGGTAAAATCAGCCCCCATCCTGCTAACCGCTTCATCATTTTGAATTTATTTACAAAAATAACGAATAAACCATCCATTTAGTTCATTTGGCTGGAATCTTTAACTGGAAGTTAACGTGTTATTCATATCTCAGTCCCTCAGTTGGATTTCGCGTGGCTGCCCTGAAAACATGGTATCCGATAGTGATGAAAACGATGAATACACCTACAGCGGCTGTAATGGCGAATATCCACCAGGATATGTGCGTTTTGAATACGAAACTTTGAAGCCAACGATTCAAAAGCAAGACGGCCAGAGGGGATGCAATAACCAGGGTGGAGATGATCAGGATAAGGTAATGCCTTGCCAGCAAACGGATGATGTGACTGACCTGGGCTCCTGTTACCTTGCGAATAGCGAATTCACGTCTTCTTCGCTGAAGCACGTGCATCGACATCCCGAACAATCCCATTGCTCCAACACAGATGGCAATGGCAGTAAAAATCCCGACTACCAGGGCTGTTTTCCTTTCTTTCTCGTAAAGGGCATTTAATTTGTCCTCCATGAAGGAAATATCAGGGATACTACCCTGGATGGAGGTTTTGATGGCCTTTTCGATTTCAACCTTAAGGTCTGGATTGTCCGGATCATCAACATGAATAACCATTTGCCGCAGGTTACTATTACTTGCAATAATTATCATAGGTGGAATATCCTCATGAAATGAGTGGTAATTGATATCTTTGAATATCCCCACGATTTCTCCACCAAACAGCTTTTCTCCAATGGGCTCTTCAACACCCAGCAGATCCACAGCTTTTTGATTCAGCACTATTTTCCATGAATCGTAATTATCAAAATCGGATAATGACCTGCCTTTTTCCAATTTAATACCCATTGTCTCAAGGAAGTCAGGATCCACCATGATGGCTTCAAGGTTCACTTCTTCTTCAGAGCCGTCAAGTTTATTGGTATGAAAACTCATGACACTATTTGTTGGAGGGATAAACATACCCCCCGTGATGTTTTGAATTCCCGGAACCGTTGAAAGCTCATTTTTTATAACATTAAACTGGTTTGCCAGGGATCCCTGTTCAAGTTTAACAACGATCAGGTTTTGCCAGTCAAATCCGAGATCTTTCTTATTGGTATACTGGATCTGCTTATAGATGCCCAGGCTGCAGATAAGTAAAATATAAAATATTATAAACTGGCAGCCGACCAGGATAGTGTTCATAACAGATTGTCCCCGCTGGAAGACCCTTGAAGTTTCCATGGCAATGACAGGCCTGATACGAGAAATGTACGAGATCATTGAGATCCCGGGAACCAGGCCAACGAGAAGGGTGATCAGAATAAAGCCAGCCGGATATTGCCATCCCAGGCCGGATTCAATCACCAGGTTTTTATTCAGGTACTGGCTTATCGTTGGGCGGATGATTTCAATCAAAGCCAGGCAGATGGGCAGGACAAGTAGACGTACGGTGCGATTCATAGGGGCTTTCCTTTGCTGGAGAGTGGGTTATGCACGGGAGATCGGTGGCAGCCGCAAGCCGTCACGTCAGGCGATCTCCGAGTGACTTTCGGAACGGCTCAAGAATAACTACTGTGTACTGCCGTGATAAAAACTAGCCCTTGTTGAGATCGGGAGATTCTTCGAGTCCTGTTCC
>CAYZEZ010000057.1:18300-19709 GCA_964477295.1 uncultured Bacteroides sp.
GGACAAGAAAAACAAGAAGTGTCGTTTCAACGAGGACCTGTTTCAGAAGGCTTCTTCCTGATGCTCCTATTACTTTTCGTATGCCATATTCTTTCGATCTGAGGGAAATCTGTCCGCTGTAAAGAAGAATAAAATTCAATACGGAAATGATGATGATCAGGAGCCCGATACCGCTAAATATTATGATGACCTGCCAGTCGCCGGCCGTGGTATTATTATTTATCAGGTAGTTCGATTCCAGGTATATATCCCTGAGGGGTTGAAGGTGGAAAGAGTAATTTAATTCTGCACCATAATGTTGCTGTTCTATGGCTTTAAATGCTGCCTGGACCTGGGATGTGTCTGCTTCTGGTTTTAGCAATACATACGTAGTGAAGAAATTAATATCCCAGTTAGCTGCAATATCTTCAGGAGTAGGAGGATTGCCGCCTGTTGTAATGAGCGACTTGCTCATGCCAACCAGTCCAAGGTCAACCGACAGGATGATCCCCGGCCTGAATGTTACATTTTGAGGGAGGTCCTTTATGATCGCCACTACGCTTGCAATTATGACCGTATCGCCCAGGTTTATTTCCATGGCTTGTTGCAACGGATCCTGTCCCCCGAAATATTTATCCGCGTTATCCTCAGTCAGCACAGCTGTATTGGGCTCTGACATGGCCATGACATTTCCGGCTACAACATCAAATGAGAACATATTAAAGACGGAGGCATCGGCAGAGAAAATATTATCCTCTTTGATCCATTGCCGGTCTTTCCGTATGGTTGCCTGGTTGATAGAATTGATCCTGGCAGATTGCTCCACAGCAGGCGATTCAGCAACGATGGCCTCTGCCAGGGGGAATGGGGTAGTAGCCATCATCCACTGGTGAATATGGTTGTTTTCGATGACCCGGTAAATGCGGTTACCTTTCTTATGATACTTGTCGTAAGAAAGTTCATTCAGGATAAACAGAAGTACGAACAGCGCAGTAGTAAGTCCTGCGACAAGCCCGAAGATATTGATTGCAGATGACAACCGTTGATTGAGCAGGTTACGTATGGCCAGGCGGATATTTGGAATGAGCATGGTTGGGATAAGGTGATTGAAGTTATAAAGATAAAATGAAAATCCCAAAGATTTTCTTTTAGATTATCATTTCATTCTTCATTTGTTTTTTGCGGATCAATAATTCAATCGGATCTTGTATCGGTATGAGGTGATAAGGTTATCTGGAAAAAGTTACTGGTTGCAGAACCGAAAAAGGTGCAATCTTATTTTCCATTTTTCCTATATTGTCACTTTCTGCTTGCAGGCAGATATCAATTATAAATGGCCTATGCAACTGTATACTAGTCGTATAGGCCAATTTAGTTGTGGGATGTACTGGAATCGAACCAGTGACCTCATGCCTGTCAAGCATGCGCTC
>CAYZEZ010000058.1:0-19552 GCA_964477295.1 uncultured Bacteroides sp.
CCACGGCAATGGCATTGGACAGCTGCGGGATTAACGAAGATTATCACAGCCTGCAGTCGTGGGGGATGGATGTATTGAAAGTCGGGACATCTTTAGGTGCTGGTTCGATAGGAATGTTTAAGGGCGGGGAGTTATTCAGGATTGGAGATAATGGAACCGGGACCTTTGAGATCGTTACCGAAGGGCCCGTGCGTTCTGAATTCAAGTTAACATTTAATGATTGGGTATGCGATGATCAGTTACTCAATATTGACCATTATGTAACCATCTGGGCCGGCAGTTATGGCTTTGATAATGCAGTGGTCATAAAAAATACAGGAGATACATTAATATCAGGGCTTGTGAACATGCATACAGATACATTATATGTCAATGAATTTGATGACTATGTTTCACTCGCTACACATGGCCCGCAGGCAGAGCTTGACAAATACCTGGGTATGGGATTGCTTGTCCCATCGGACCTCTATCTTGGCCATGGAGAAGCTCCTGAAACAGGGGAAGGAATCACCCAAACCTATTATGCCAAAATGAAAGCTGATGCGGGTGAACCTGTAACCTTTTATTTCCTGACTGGTTGGGAGAACCAGGATATTAAGTTCACTAAATTGGATGAATTCCTGAAACTGATGGAATTTGAGGCTAAGCGGAGGTCAAATCCAATCCAGGTTACCTTTTAGTTAATGCAGTTCAGGATGACATATTGTATAACATATAGCGTGACATTTTCTTATTCATAAAACCTGAAATAGTTCCGGGCATTATAGTAGCATATATTCTCAACCATCCGGCTCATATGATCAAACAAGTCTGGAAGTTCTCCTTTCTCCATGTCACCTCCTATCATATTGCAAAGGATCCTTCGGAAATACTCGTGACGCGGAAAGGATAAAAAGCTGCGCGAGTCGGTCAGCATACCTGCAAAATGACTAAGCAGACCCAGGTTTGATAAGGCATTCATTTGTTTTTCCATTCCGTCTTTCTGATCCATAAACCACCAGCCCGATCCGAACTGCATCTTGCCAGGTGTTTCGCCATCATTGAAATTATAAATCATGGTGGCTATGAGTTCGTTATCACGAGGATTCAGGTTATAGACAATTGTCCTGGTTAACTTTTCGTCGTTTTCAATCCGGTTAAGAAATGCCGACATGGCACGAGCCAACTCAAAATCTCCGATGGAATCATATCCCGTATCCGGACCCAATTTCCCCAACATTCTTGAATTGTTGTTCCGGATAGCACCCACGTGGAACTGCTGAGTCCAGTTCCTGGCGTGATCCATTTCTGCAAACAGAATAAGCATAGCTGTTTTGAATTTCAGTATCTCCGTGGGAATGAGTGATTTGCCAGACCGGATCTTATTAAACAGGATAATAATCTCCGCATCTGAATAATCTTCATAATAAAATGATTCAAGCCCGTGATCCGACAGTCTGCAACCCCTTGTATCAAAATATTCGTGCCTTTTATCCAGTGCATCAACCAGGGATTTATAGTCTTTTATTTCTATGCCGGAAGCATCCGATAACTTATCCAGGTAGCCATTGTATGATTTATTGTTTTCGACGGCCATGGCTTTATCGGGTCTCCATGCCGGAAGTACTTTTATCTCGAATCCGTCCCTGATAATATTCTCGTGATGTTCAAGTGAATCCACCGGATCGTCGGTAGTACACACCACTTCGACATTCATTTTCCGAAGAAGGTTTCTTACACTGTATTCCTTTGAATTTAACTTTTCACGGGTCTCATCATAGATCCGTTTTGCCGATGATTGATCCAGCAGTGTATCGATTTCAAAATATCTCTGTAACTCAAGATGGGTCCAGTGATATAATGGATTACGAATCGTATAGGGTACCGTCCCTGCCCATTTCTCAAATTTTTCCCGGTCGCCGGCATCACCTGTTATATATTTTTCATTGATCCCATGCGCCCGCATGGCCCTCCACTTATAATGGTCACCGTTCAGCCAGACCTCGGTGATATTATCGAATATCCTGTCAGATGCTATATCATCCGGTTGCAAATGGCAGTGGTAGTCAATGATCGGCATCTTACTGGCATGGTCGTGGTAAAGTTTTTCTGCTGTTTTAGTCTCCAGCAGGAAATTCTGATCCAGAAATTTTTTCATAATAATTCTGTTGAAGATTTTAGAGTAAGAATAATCTTTTGATATGCCGGTCGAATATGTTTTCCTTTACATTTTCTGCAATGATTCCTGCATTTTCTTTCAAGGCACTATAATATTTATCGTCCATATCACTGGCAACCTTATATCCTACATGGATCAATTGCCTGAAATGCAGATTATAATCGGGATGACCGGGAATGTGCCTCAGGGTATTAGCGAATTGTTCACCGGTAAATGTATTCACTTCATCAGGCAGAGGTAATTTTGAATAGTCAATATTAATGACCGTGGCATATGGCTTGCACAGCTCATCTTTTCTTTCAAAGGCTGATGAATAGATCTGTTTTGCAATGGTTAATCCGTGTCCCTCCGAAACAGCCAGGCCAATGACTTCTTCCAGCCATGTAGTACCGGCAGTTTTAACGTGAATTCCCTTTTCGTGTTTTTTAATCAGCCTTCCCATCACAGGGTATATAGAGAATTTATCACTTCCGGAGTGGACACTCAGTTTCAGGTTTTCCTGTAATCCGAATTCCTTGATTGCGAAATCAATTACCAGCAGATCCTGTTCAAACTCTTTTTCAAATTGTGGCAATTTACCAACATAATCAATGCCTTTGTTAAATCTTCCGGTGAATTTTGGTGCGATTGTCTGTACGGGTATGCCCTCATCTGCAATTGCTTTAAGAATGAAGAACATCTCAACCGGCGTTTGCGGCTCTTCCACTTCATCCATGGAAATCTCCGGTATGAATTCATACGATCCCTTTTCTTTACGAATATGCCTGTATATTTTACCCGCCTCCTTAATGGCAAACAAGAAATTTTCAGCAATGGATCCGACCAGGTTCTCAGTAATTGAAAATTGTTCATCGACACCCGGAATGGAAAGATTGCCCAGATAAGGTTTGCAGGAGTTTATAAAATAGGTAATTTCATCCGCACCAGCCCTTTTGCCTATATAATCTGCCACATCAATGGTGAAGAAATCAGACGACTCAATATAAGGATCCACATTTTCCATATTAATATGGTCGGCATCCACATAATATTCCCCTGTCCAGCCCAGTGCTGCCACTGCCTCATCGGCTTCTTTTCTGGTATGTTCGGGCCTGGTATGAACGATCATGTGTTCCCGGTTTGATTTGTTCCATACCGGGACAAGTGGTATTCCCTGTTTGTTAGCCTGAACGATGGCTTCAAGCTGTGCCTTGCCCTGGTGGCAGAATCGGTCTCCTGTTCCAAATGAATATTTAGCAATTTTCATACGTTTAAAATTTTATAATTATTTGAGAATCCCGAGTACCCGGGACAACTGCTTCGCTCTCATATGATTTATATTAATCATGCTCTTTTGTGATTTTATGATTAATAAGAATCATGTTCGTTTCATATATAAAGTTACTTTAGTTTATGAGGTTTTAATACCAGGCAAATACTTATCAACAAAAATAAAAAATCTTTCCGTGTACGTACACGGATTTGTAATTATTATTTAGATTTGTAAGAGAATGTCCGGGTAAATTGAAAATCTTACACTCCATTTTATATTAATGAGCTGTAAAATCAATATTTCAAATTGAAAGTCAGGATTAAGGATATCGCAGAGAAGGCAAATGTGTCGATTGGAACCGTTGACCGGGTTATACATAAGCGGGGAGAGGTGTCGCCTGATACACGCGACAGGATTTTGCATATCATCGATGAATTGCATTACAAGCCTGATATCCTTGCCAGGACTCTAAAATCTAAAAAAAGTTTCCGGGTGGCTGTGATAATCCCTGAAGGGAATGACGGTAATGAATTTTGGAATAAACCCTTAAAGGGAATTGAAGATGCAGTAAAGGAGATCCTTCCTTTTGAATTAGAGGTCAGCTATCATCTGTTCGATCAGTTTAATAAAGAGTCATTTAGTGAATGCGGCAACCGGTTGCTGAATGATCGGCCGCATGGAGTTTTGGCGGCACCTGTTTTTTACAGGGAATCATTTTCCTTCCTGAGTCAGCTAAAGGCGCTTAATATCCCTTTTATTCTGATAAACTCAAATATTAATCATCCCGGACAACAATGTTTTATTGGTCAGGACTCATTGCAAAGCGGGCAGGTGGCAGCCCATCTGATGAATTTCGGATTGGATAATGCAAATGAAGTGATCATTATAAACATTGCCAGGGACAGGGATAATTATAATCATATTAAAAAACGTGAAGAAGGATTCATAGAGTTTTTCAGGAGAAAGGAGAAGTTGAACAAGATATCAATCGTTCGGGAAAATATTAATTCTGCTGATAAAAATGAATTGTTCAGGCGTCTGGAAAAGATCTTATTAAATGGAAGGGAAAGCCGCGGGATATTTGTCACCAACTCCAGGGTGTATGCCGTAGCGGAATTCCTTGAAAACAATAAACTTGATGAAATAAAACTGATCGGTTATGATCTGATTGATCTCAATATTGAATACCTGAGAAAAGGGATCATCGATTTTCTGATCAGTCAAAAACCTGAGCAACAGGGATATGCAGGTGTAATGAGTTTATTTAATCTGTTGGTTTTGGATAAAGAACCAGATCCGGAAACCTATATCCCGATAGATATAATTACAACTGAAAATCTTCAATATTATATGAGTTAAATACTGGCAATCTGCCACTTGAATCTTAAAATTATGGAACCAATTTCATTTAACGATTTAAAAGATAAAGTATGTGTAATAACAGGCGGGGCTGGGGTTATCGGGACCGCCATTGTTCAGGGACTGGCTACTGTGGGAATCCGGTGTGCTATTCTGGATATAAATAAGGAGATGGCTGAAAAAACAGCCTGTGAGATTCAGGATCGGTTTTCTGTAAAAACCATCGGGATCGAGACCAATGTACTGAGCAAGGAGTCTCTGGAAGATGCGCGTAAGGCCATTCATGATTCCATGGGGCCGATTGACCTGCTCATCAACGGGGCTGGTGGTAATTCGCCCAGGGCAACAACGCAACTGGAAAGGATTGAGCCGGAAAACCTTGGTGAATTGGAGAAGACCTTTTTTGGCCTGGATATGGAAGGATTCGACTGGGTATTTGAACTGAATTTTAAGGGCACACTCCTTCCCACGATGATATTTGCACAGGATATGCTGGATAGAAAAAAAGGGGTGATCCTGAACATTTCTTCAATGAATTCACTCAAACCCCTGACTAAAATTCCAGCTTATTCGGCAGCAAAAGCTTCAATTAACAATTTCACGGAGTGGCTGTCTGTTCATCTTGCACTTGTCGGGATAAGGGTAAACGCGATTGCACCGGGCTTTTTTCTTACCCAGCAAAACAGGTTTTTGCTGGTGGATGAGAAAACAGGAAATCCAACCCCGAGAGGCATGAAAATTATTTCCAGTACACCTATGGGAAGGTATGGCAAGACAGAAGAGCTTCAGGGAACTGTTTTGTATCTTTTATCTGATGTTTCGCAATTTGTAACGGGCATCGTGATCCCGGTGGATGGTGGATACAGCGCTTACGGAGGCGTCTAGCGGTGAACCGTGATCAGTAATCAGAGTGTGTGGGAGTTGAGTGATGTGTGTGGTCATTTTGAAAGAGTCTGCAAGTCTGTGAGTCCACATGTCACAAGTCCCGAAAACAATCCAAAACCCGAATCCCACACCATCTAGTAACCAGCAACTCGTACCTCACATTTATTATTTGAAACAGGTAACTTAGAAAGAATGATATATTTTCAAAAAAGCTCAGAAACTATCCCTATAACCGACAGTGATCTCCGTGATGGTTTGATAACGGGAATTGAGAAATTCGGTCCGGCCAGGAATGTATTGGCTATTCCGCCTGATATTACCCGTTTTCATTCATATGCCGGAGTGCTGACAAGGATGACTGATGACTACCTGGGTGACCGGCTATGCAACGTATTGCCCGCCCTGGGTACCCATTCTCCGATGTCGGAAAGGGAAATCAGGGAGATGTTTGGGAACATCGACCTGAGAAAGTTCCTGGTGCATAACTGGAGAGAGGATATAGTGACAGTCGGGGAAGTACCTGCAGAATTTGTACACGAAGTATCTGAACAACGCGTCAATTATCCCTGGAAAGCACAGCTGAACAAACTCCTGCTGTATCCCTCTTTTGACACAATACTGTCCATTGGCCAGGTAGTCCCGCATGAAGTAGTTGGAATGGCCAATCATAACAAGAATATTTTTATTGGTACGGGTGGCCCAGAAGGAATCAATAAGAGTCACTTCCTGGGAGCCGCATACGGCATGGAGAGAATGATGGGAAGGGCAGATACGCCGGTAAGGAAGGTGCTCAATTATGCTTCCGAACATTTCACTGCTGATCTTCCTATATTATATGTGTTAACTGTGGTTGCAAAAGATGAGAATGGTGACCTGAAGGTGTTTGGGCTTTTTATTGGTGATGATCAGGAATGCTTCATCCGGGCAGCTGAACTTTCACTCAAACTCAATTTTACAATGCTTGATACGCCGTTTAACAAGGTAGTCGTTTATCTTGATCCCGGCGAATACAGGAGCACCTGGCTGGGTAATAAAAGCATTTACAGGACCAGGATGGCACTGGCCGATGAGGGAGAATTGATTGTCCTGGCTCCGGGTGTATCTATGTTTGGTGAGGATAAGGAAATTGACCGGCTTATAAGAAAATACGGTTATGCCACAACTCCTGAGATTCTCGAATGGACAAAGAATAGTGAAGTCCTGAGCAATAACCTGAGTGCGGCTGCACATCTGATCCATGGTTCTTCCGAGGGAAGGTTCAGGATCACTTATTGCCCGGGACATCTTACCTCCGAAGAAATTGAAGGTGTACATTTTAACTATGACAGCCTGGATGAGATGATGAAAAGATATGATCCTGGAAAGCTGCAGGATGGATTTAATTTAATGCCGGACGGTGAGGAGATTTACTATATTTCAAATCCGGCCATTGGCTTATGGGCATATAAAGAAAGAATTCAGAATACAGAAGCCAGAAGACAGAAGGGGGGGAAATGAAAATTGTAGCAGACGATAAAATACCGTTTTTAAAAGGAGCTTTGGAGCCTGTGGCCGAGGTAACTTACATGCCGGGTGATCAGATCGGACCGGGGGATGTGATGGATGCCGATGCCCTGATCGTACGTACGAGGACGAAATGTAATCGCCGGCTCCTGGAGGGATCAAATGTGAAATTCATAGCTACTGCCACAATAGGATTCGACCATATCGACACCTCATATTGTGAGGAGCACGGTATCCAATGGCAAAATGCACCGGGCTGTAATGCAAAGTCGGTTGAACAATATATTCTTTCTGCACTGCTTACCCTGGCTGTAAATGACAATTTTGAACTGGCAGGAAAAACAATCGGTATTATTGGGGTGGGACATGTAGGCTCTAATGTGGAAAATGTTTGTAAGTTGCTGGGAATGAATGTGCTGCTGAATGATCCACCCAGGGCAAGAATGGAGGGGGGAGAGGCATTTGTTTCACTCGACCGGATCGTGAGCGACTCGGACATTGTCACCTTGCATGTACCGTTAAATTATTCCGGTGAGGATAGTACCTGGCATTTTATCAATAACCTGTTTTTCAGTTCACTTGGCAAGAGGATCATTTTTATTAATGCATCCAGGGGAGAGGTGGTTGATAGTAAGGCATTGAAACAGGCAATTAGTACCTTGGCTTTCGAATCGGTTGTGCTCGATGTATGGGAAAATGAACCACTGATCGATCTTGATTTGCTATGGAGGGTGAATATTGCCACACCCCATATTGCAGGTTATTCCATTGACGGTAAAGCAAACGGAACACGGATGGCTGTACAAGGGCTAAATGAATTCTTTAACCTTGGAATGCAAGACTGGGAACCAACCGGTTTACCAGTCCCGGAAAAAGCAGAAATAGATATTGATGGGGCAGGGAAGAACCTTCAGCAGATCCTGTATGAAGCTGTCAGGGACTCTTATGATATAATGGAGGATGACAAAAGGCTGCGCGATTCGGTGAACACATTTGAAAAACAGCGAGGGACGTATCCCGTGAGAAGAGAATTTGGTTCGTATAGCATCCGGTTAAAAAATGACACGGTGGATGCCGGCCCGTTGTTACTAAAACTGGGATTCAATATTTTAAAATAGCATATAATGAAAAAATTAGCTGACATTGGACTTATTGGTCTTGCCGTTATGGGCGAAAATCTTGTATTAAACATGGAAAGTAAAGGATACACTGTGGCTGTGTTTAACCGTACGGTGGAAAAGGTGGACAAATTTATCCAGGGAAGGGGAGCCGGTAAAAATTTCATTGGGACCCATTCGATTGAAGAGCTGGTGAAATCATTGAGCCGGCCCAGGAAGGTAATGCTGCTGGTGAAGGCAGGTCAGGCGGTAGACGATTTTATTGAGTTGTTGTTGCCTCACCTGGAGAAAGGGGATATCATAATTGATGGCGGAAATACACATTTCCCTGATACCAACAGGCGTACTGAATATGTTGAGAGTAAGGGATTTTTATACATAGGGACGGGCGTTTCGGGTGGAGAAGAGGGAGCATTAAAAGGACCGTCTATCATGCCGGGTGGCTCACCCGGTGCATGGCCCCATGTAAAAACAATATTCCAGGATATTTCGGCCAAGGTTGAGGACGGATCGCCTTGTTGTGAATGGGTTGGGGAGAATGGTGCGGGTCATTTTGTTAAAATGGTGCATAACGGGATTGAATATGGCGATATGCAGCTCATTTGTGAGGCTTACCAGTTAATGAAAGACCTGCTCGGAATGTCGAATGCAGAAATGAACAAGGTATTTACAGAATGGAATGAGGGAGTACTTGATAGTTACCTGATTGAGATCACACGCGACATCCTGGGATACCAGGAAGATGGTGAATATGTGGTCGATAAAATTCTCGATACGGCCGGTCAGAAGGGTACCGGGAAGTGGACAGGCATTGCTGCCCTTGAGATCGGGATCCCGCTGACGCTTATCGGCGAATCAGTGTTTGCCCGCACCTTGAGCGCACAGAAGGAAGAGCGGGTAAAGGCTTCGAAGGTTTTGTCCGGGCCGTCAGTGGAATTTAAAGGTGACCGTACCGGGTTTGTACAGGACCTGATGCAGGCCCTGTTTGCCTCGAAACTTGTTTCTTATGCGCAGGGATATGTATTGATGCGTGCTGCTGCTGAAGATTTTGGCTGGAAACTGAATTATGGTGGCATTGCCCTGATGTGGAGGGGAGGATGTATTATCAGGTCTGTTTTCCTGGGTAATATTAAGGAAGCATTTGATAAGAATCCTGATTTGAGTAACTTACTGCTGGATCCGTTCTTTAAGGAAAGAATGGATGAGGCCCAGGTCGGCTGGCGCAGGGTTGTCGCCACTGCACTGCACAATGGTATTCCTGTACCGGCCTTGTCGACAGCATTGTGCTATTACGATGGTTTGAGGACCGAACGGTTACCGGCCAATTTATTGCAGGCACAGCGCGATTATTTCGGCGCCCACACCTATGAACGGGTCGATAAGCCCAGGGGTGAGTTTTTCCATACCAACTGGACAGGCCGGGGAGGGGGCACATCTGCCTCGACCTATATTGCGTAATTGATCATTAATGATTTAACCAGTATCAATATGAATTGAAAAACAGATTCCGAACCTGGTTCGGAATGACTTGAAAATAAAGTATTAAAACACAATTTATGAATCTATTAAACATCAAAGATCCGGGCAAATGTAAATATGCCTGTGTCTCACTGGGTGAAGTCATGTTACGGCTTGATCCGGGAGCCGGCAGGGTTAGGACTGCACGCGATTTCAAGGCATGGGAGGGTGGAGGAGAGTATAATGTAGCACGGGGTTTGAGAAAGTGCTTCGGCCTGCAAACTGCTGTGGTGACTGCCTTTACCGACAATTCTATCGGAAGGCTGATCGAAGATTGCATCATGCAGGGAGGGGTAGATACTTCACTGATCAAATGGGTTCCTTATGATGGGATAGGCCGTACGGTAAGGAATGGCCTGAATTTTACTGAAAGGGGATTTGGTATTCGCGGGGCGCAGGGGACTTCCGACCGGGGAAACACTGCTGCATCTCAAATGAAAAAGGGAGATGTTGATTGGGACTATATTTTTGGCGAATCAGGTGCGCAATGGTTTCATACAGGCGGCATCTTTGCAGCATTGTCTGATACGACAGCCCAGGTGATACAGGAAGCGATGATCGCTGCGCGCAAGCACGGTACAATTATTTCCTATGATTTGAATTATCGTCCATCGTTGTGGAAATCCATAGGTGGTCAGGCAAAAGCGCAGGAAGTCAATAAGAACCTGGCAAAATATGTGGATGTAATGATAGGGAACGAAGAGGATTTTACTGCATGTCTTGGATTTGAAGTGAAAGGCCTTGATGAAAATCTATATGAACTCGATGTTGTAGGTTATAAAGGAATGATAACTGAGGCCATAAGCACCTATCCAAATTTTAAGGTGATAGCCACAACACTCAGAAAAGTAAAATCCGCCACTGTAAATTCATGGGGGGCGATATGCTGGGCAGGGGAGGACTTTTATGAAGCCACACAGCGGGATGACCTTGAGATATTTGACCGTGTAGGAGGGGGTGACAGTTTCGCCTCCGGTCTCATTTACGGATTTCTTACGAAAAATGATCCGCTTGAAGCGGTCGGGTACGGTGCTGCCCATGGAGCCCTGGCTATGACCACACCGGGTGATACCAGTATGGCAACGTTGGAAGAGGTGGAGAAGATAATGGGAGGAGGATCGGCCCGGGTAGACCGATAAGCCGTTAGTGGTGAGTCGAGGATTAGAGAGTGGGAGAAGTGTGGGGCATGCCGGAAAGGATATCTGAAGCATCACACACCACACCTTTCAAACACCTGGAAGACGGGTACTGCCGCCTCGCCGCTTTCAGACCAGGTAATGTTAATTTAATTAAAATATATATTCTATGAAGCTTATTGATGATGCAAACTACGCCCTGCTGACTCCCACTTCCATGGGAACGCGTCTGAGTCCACTGCACGGACAGGCAGTTCATAACAGCGATACTTTTCTTTTAAAAGCTTCCAGTGCCGAAACCAACGTAGGCAGTATATCTTCTTTTCTCGGATTGCCGGTGAAAGTACTGACTACCTTTGTTAAGGATAGTCCTGTGGCGCAATTGATCAAAGATAACCTGGCAGGACGTCATATGGACTATGAGGGACCGGAAGTGGAGCAGGGTGGTCCATGGGGTTACAGGCACCAGATCAATATTGCCGACAGCGGATTTGGATCGCGGGGTCCCCGTGTTTATAATGACCGTGCCGGAGAAGTAGGTCGTACCCTGAATGTAAAGGACTTTGACCTGGACCGCATATTTGGCGAAGAGGGTGTTAAGATCGTTCATATGTCGGGATTGATAGCGGCCCTTTCTCCGGATTCAGGACAGTTTTGTCTGGAGATAGCCCGTACGGCAAAAAAATACGGAACCAGTATCTCTTTCGACCTGAACTACAGGGCCAGTTTTTGGAAAAGGAGGGAAAAAGAATTACATGAAATGTTTGTGGAGATTGCTTCGGTATCTGATATCCTGGTTGGTAACGAGGAGGATTTCCAGTTGTGCCTGGGAATTGAAGGTCCGGATGCGGGAGGACAAGACCTCGGGGCCAAAATTGAAGGTTTCAAAGGATTGATCAACCAGGCAAAAAAGGCATTCCCCGATACCCGGGTTTTTGCCACAACCCTCCGTGAGGTTATCAATACCAATCTTCATTTATGGGGAGCCATTGTTTCTGTGGGTGATGAGTGGTTTGTGGCTGATCCCCGCGAGATAAATGTATTGGATCGTATTGGTGGCGGCGACGGGTTTGTGGGCGGATTGCTGTATGCTATTCTAAGGGATTGGCCGCCTGAGAAATGGATACAATTTGGATGGGCATGCGGCGCCCTGGCAACCACCATGCTGACCGACTATGCCCAGCCTGCCGATGAAGATCAGGTCTGGAGCATCTGGAGAGGGAATGCGAGGGTTAAGCGGTGACCAGAGGGTGTGGGATGGATCATGGAAGTGATATACCGGGAAGACCAATGAATAATACCACTCCATAATATACACAAAACCTGCATTCATTACTTCCGATTCCTGGTTCGCGATTGACGACCTGCAACTAAAACCAATACTTTGCAGACTGGAGACTGGTAACTTGCAGACTATTTTTTTTACTATCTTTCGACTTCAAAATAATCTATGCTATGACTTCCCGTGAAAGAGTGTCAACTGCGTTGTCTCATAAAACCCCGGACCGTATTCCTCTTGATTTCAGCTCGACTGCTGTTACCGGGATTCATGTGATAATTATTGGGAAACTGAGAGATTATTTTGGTCTTGAAAAGAAGCCTGTTAAGGTCCCTGAACCTTACCAGATGCTGGGCGAGATGGAAGACGATCTGGCTGAAGCCCTGGAAATCGACACCTTTGGTGTGATAGGCAAAAAAAATATGTTCGGGATAAATAATGAGGACTGGAGGGGATTCAGGACCTTCTGGGGCCAGGAAATACTCATCCCGGGTGAATTCAATACCTGTCTGGATGAAAAGGGTGATCTGCTGATTTTCCCTGAAGGGGATACTTCCGTTCCCGCCAGCGGCAAAATGCCGAAGGCTGGTTTCTTTTTCGACGCTATTATCCGGCAGGAACCAATCGATGATACCAACCTGAATGTGGAAGATAACCTGGAAGAATTCAGTCCGATTTCGAATGAAGATATTGATTACTGGAAAGAAAACATTGAAAAAGCTGCCAGTTCAGGCCGTTCAGTTGTAGCATCGTTCGGGGGTACGGCCATAGGAGATATTGCCCTGGTGCCTGCCGTTAACCTGAAACATCCCAAGGGGATAAGGGATATAACCGAATGGTATATGTCGACCATTATGCGGACTGATTACATTCACCAGCTGTTTGAAAAGCAAACAGATATTGCCCTTGCTAACCTCAACAGGATCAATCAGGCAGCAGGCGATAAGGTGGATGCCGTATTCCTTTGCGGTACGGATTTCGGAACACAGGATGCCCAGTTTTGCAGTCCCGAAACTTTTAATGGTCTGTATGCTCCCTATTATAGGAAGATGAACAACTGGATCCATGCGAATACCACCTGGAAATCATTTAAACACTCATGCGGGGCTGTCGAACCACTCATGAAAAGCTTTATTGAAGCAGGATTTGATATTATTAACCCGGTCCAGATCAGTGCGGCCGGAATGGATCCGGCACTTTTAAAAAAGAAATATGGAAACGACCTTGTATTCTGGGGTGGTGGGGTAGATACGCAGAAGGTTTTATCGTTTGGGACACCTGAAGAGGTTGATAAACAGGTGAGTAAGACTTGTGAGATATTTTCAAAACAGGGTGGTTTTATCTTTAATTCGGTACACAATATTCAGGCCACCACACCCATTGAGAATGTTATTGCCATGTTCAATGCGTTGCGGGCATTTAACGGGCAGCCAAAAATATAAATCATATATAATTATCAATCAGAAGATTGCTAATTTTACCCGCAACCCGCAACTTAAATTAATTCTAAACCTATACTAACATTATTACATTATGAGACACATTAAATTTTTCATTGTTCTGTTCTTATCTTTCCTGTTTCTGCAGGCTAACGCAGATGTGAAATTACCCCACATTATAAGCAGTAACATGGTACTGCAAAGAAACACAGAATTCAAGATTTGGGGCTGGGCGGATAAATCCGAAAAAGTCACGATAACATTCAACGGTATAACCAGATCTGCTAAAACGGGGAAAGATATGAAATGGATGGTAACCTTTCCATCATTTAAAGCCGGTGGTCCCTACACCATGACAATAAAGGGTAAAAATACCATTACGCTCGAAAATATTCTGATGGGGGATGTTTGGGTTTGTTCCGGTCAGTCAAACATGGAATTTGCGGTTGGCAGGTCGAATAATTCCGCAGAGGAAATTGTCAATGCAACCTATCCTGAAATAAGGTTGTTCCATGCACCTCATAATGTTCAATTTGAACCGGTAGACCATGTTAATAATGGAACCTGGGAAGAATGCAGTCCTGAAACCATTAGCAATTTTACTGCTGTTGGCTACTTTTTTGGCCGTCATTTGAATGAAAACCTGGATATTCCTGTTGGATTGTTGGAGACTGCATGGGGAGGGACCATTGTAGAAACTTGGATCAGTGGAGAGTCGGTTGGTCAACTTCCGGAATTTAAAGACCGGGTTGAGAATCTCCAAACCTATGATCCTAAGGAAGAAATTGCCATGCGAAAAGCAAAGATGGATGAACTGCTTAATTCATTTGGTGCCAAAGATAAAGGTATTGTAGACGGGAAACCCGTATGGGCAGATCCCGGCTTGGATGTTAGCAACTGGAAAGAGATGGAACTTCCGCAGCTTTGGGAAAGTGCCGGGCTGGACGGATTGGACGGCGTTGTTTGGTTCAGGAAGGAATTCTACCTGGATAAAAAAGTTGCGGCTAACGGCATTACACTGGAATTGGGGCCAATCGACGACAGTGATATTACCTGGGTAAATGGGAAAAAAGCAGGTGAAATGAAGAATCAATACAATGTGCCACGGGTGTACAAGGTGCCTCCTGAATTACTGCAAGAGGGAACGAATGTCGTGACGGTGCGGGTGGAGGATACCGGAGGTGGTGGCGGGTTATATGGTAAGCCCGAAGATATGAAGGTCTCATCCGGGAGTTATGTGCAAACGCTTGCAGGAAAATGGTTATTCAGGATCAGCCGGGAGGAAGTAACCGTTCAGGAAGGGAATTATATTGGTCCGAATAGTAATCCAACATTGCTCTACAATGGTATGATTCATCCTTTTCTGAATTACTCTGTCAAAGGCGCCATATGGTACCAGGGAGAATCCAATGCCGGGAGAGCTTATCAATACCGGACATTATTCCCGATGCTGATAAATGACTGGAGAAAAAACTGGAGCAATCCTGATATGCCCTTTTTCTTTGTTCAACTGGCCAATTTCATGCAACCAGTCGATGAGCCCGGTGAAAGCGAGTGGGCCGAGTTGCGTGAGGCACAAACCATGGCGCTTGAATTATCAAACACCGGAATGGCTGTGATCATTGATATAGGTGAAGCCGATGATATACATCCGACTAATAAACAGGATGTTGGCATGAGATTGGGATTAGCTGCCCGGGCTGTAACCTATGGCGAAGATATTGTCTATTCCGGACCTATCTATAAATCGATGGCTATCACCGGCGAAAAAGCTGTCATTGAATTTGATCATATTGGAGGTGGATTAAAAATACATGATCGCTATGGTTATTTAAAGGGATTTACAATTGCCGGGGCCGACAGGAAATTTTACTGGGCCAAAGCATATGTTGAAAATAATAAAGTGGTTGTATTCAGTGATAAGGTTGGTAAACCTTTTGCAGTAAGATACGGTTGGGCGAACAATCCCGATGATGTGAACCTGTATAATGTGGAAGGATTACCTGCTTCTCCATTCAGAACCGACGACTGGCCGGGTATTACGGTCGGGAAAAAATAAATCCCGAAGCAAGCCTGCCGTACAGGCAGGTAAATTAGGGATGACAATAAAAAAAAGGCCGGAAATTTCGGCCTTTTTTTTTGCAGTATATTTTATTATCCGTTGAATCCGCCAATCCGCGTGTAACTCTCCTGTGTCCTGATATAAAAAGCCTTGTATTTCAGGTAGTGATTACCTTTTACATATTCCCAATGGGTATTTTTTGCCTTATATATCTTACCAATGCATGCTTCAAAGATTAATGTCGGATAAATGCCAGTAGCCTTGCTTGCTTCCATAATAGAATTAAACCTTACGCTTCTGTCAGCAAAATGTCCGATTACAGGTAAATGATATTTTCTCTGAGAGAACTTTTTCTTGATTGCCTCCTGGGCATCTTGATGACTGTATGCCATGATTATTTAGTTTGATACGAAAATAGCAAATTAACATACAAATTCAAAATTAGCAACTTTCCCAGATAATATATTATCAACAATAACGAATTGTTATTTGTTATTATTTTAGAAGAAGTGTTATTTTTATTCGAATTCTGCTCACCACTCACATATACCAAATTAAAAGTTATGGAAGACAGGAAAAAGGCTCACATTGATCTGGTTTTCCAATCGCAAACCCTTCAAAGCACCATTAACGGGCGATTTAATTATGAACCCATTCTTTATCCTCATCCCGGGTCGGAGACTGAATCTGATCCTTTTCCTTTCCTGGGAAAAATGCAGAAAGTGCCGCTATGGGTGAGTAGTATGACAGGTGGGACAAAGATGGGAAAAACCATCAATTCTAACCTGGCAAAGGTATGTCGGGAATTCGGCATTGGTATGGGCCTGGGATCATGCCGGGTGCTGCTCGATGACGATACCCATCTGGCAGACTTTGATGTTAGATACCTGATCGGTGATGATCTGCCGTTTTATGCCAACCTGGGTATTGCACAGATAGAAAAAATGATTGCTGGTAAGGAACTGGATAAAATATCCATCTTAATCGATAAACTTCAGGCCGATGGACTGATTATTCATGTGAATCCGATACAGGAGTGGTTCCAGCCTGAAGGAGACCGCTGGTCAAGTCCTCCCATTGATTCCATAAAAACAATACTTGATCGTTTCGATTTTCCAATTGTGGTGAAGGAAGTGGGACAAGGGATGGGGCCTGCCAGTATTCGTGAATTGCTCATGCTTCCATTACAAGCAATTGAGTTTGCAGCATATGGCGGAACCAATTTCGCGAAGATGGAATTATTAAGGAACAATGAAAAGAAGCAGCACTTTTTTGAACCGTTTGCATATGTTGGCCATGATGCTGAAGAAATGACAGAATTTGTCAACCAGGTGGTAAAAGAGGAAAAAAATGTGGCCTGTAAAGAGATCATTATTTCAGGAGGTATTGTGTCGTTTCTGCACGGGTATTATCTGGTGAAGAAATGCGCCCTTCCGGCTGTCTACGGCCAGGCATCATCTTTTCTGAAATATGCCAAAGAAAGTTATGAAGAACTATATGAATATGTTGATTATCAGGTAAGGGGGCTTATAATGGCCTCAGTCTATCTATCCCTGAAAGAAAATGATTGAGCAAGAAGGATGGTAATCTACTTATAGGCCCAAATACTTTTGAAATGATTGGATGGATTCGTAATTTTCGGGAAAAACAAGGAAAAAGCTTTGTTTCACTTTAGATGCATCGTATGGATAAGCGATATTATGCCAAGATCCTTTTAATTGGGGAGTACTCGGTTGAATTGAATGGCCCGGCACTGACTATTCCCTTCAGGAAATTTTACGGATCTTTAACAGCGACAGGAAAAGCGACTGAGGTGGATAGCCGCCAGTCACAGCTGGAACTGCACGATCTTGGCAATTACATACAACAGTGTATTTATGACGGATTGCTAACTGAGAAATTCAATTATAACGGATTTGTCGAGGATCTGGATAACGGTATGATATTCCTTTCTGATATACCGCTTTCCTATGGCCTTGGAAGTTCAGGTGCCCTGACAGCTGCGGTTTATGAGAGTTATTGTGACCCGGTATTATCGCCAGGGCCGGATTTGGCACCATCCGATTGGAAAAAAATGAAATATACACTATCTGTTATAGAGTCGCATTTTCATGGCAAGAGCTCAGGGATTGATCCGATAAGTTGCCTGGCTAACAAACCATTAATGCTCAAATCGGATGAATCTTTGTCCTTCGCTGAAATACCTGAAACGGGACCTGGCCTTACCTATTTTTTATTAGATACAAAAAAAACCGCTAAAACGAGACCCCTCGTTAAATACTTCACCGAGAGAATGGAAGAACAGGAATTCCAGCGGATGTTTTTTAAAGAACTGATACCGGTTACTGATTGCATGATCAATAATATCCTGGCAGGGGTGCAATCCGCAGTATTGGATTGTTTCAGGGAATTGTCAGCGATACAATTGCAATTTTTCTACCCGATGATACCGGATGGGTATGAGGGATTATGGGAGAAGGGACTGGATAATGACCAGTTTTACTTAAAATTATGTGGCTCAGGGGGTGGAGGGTATTTATTGGGACTTACGACGAATTATGAGAAAGCCAGTCAGTTTTTTAATAAAAGTAATGTAGAATTTATTCCCCTTGATTTTTCATAACTATGGGATTAGTTTTTTTATTATGTTTGCGAATCTTAAACCACTTAACTGATTTAGAATGGAAAATCCCGGGAAGTTCAAAGTGTGGATGACTCAAATAAGGGCTAATTTTCTTGTACTCGCTGTATTTTTAGTTGTCATAGGGTTAGCCTTTGCGCTTAAATATCCATCGGCCAATGGATCTAGTTTTAGTGGTTTTCATGCTGTTTTGCTGATCATTGGGGTGGTACTGTCACACATTTCTGTTAACCTGTTTAATGAATATTCTGATTTCAAATCAAAAATTGATTTCAGCACTCCAAAAACCCCTTTTAGCGGCGGCAGTTCCATGCTGATCAAAGGTCTGACACAACCCAGGAAAGTCTTTATCGTTGGGGTGACAACACTGCTTATAGCTTTGGCGATTGGTATTTATTTTACCCTGGTATCACATTGGATTGTTATTGTTATATCGCTTTTCGGAGCTTTTTCAGTATTGTTCTATACCAATTTTCTGACAAAATATACGCTTGGTGAACTATTTGCAGGCCTGTCGCTGGGCAGCCTGGTTGTATTAGGTGCCTACATTTCTATGACTGCAAGTCCCGGAATGCCACTCTCCCAATTATTTCCCGCTGAAGTAATATGGATAGCTATTCCACCGGGTATACTGACCTCATTATTGTTGCTAATTAACCAGTTTCCAGATTTTGAAGCCGACAAACAGGGTGGAAGGAATCATCTGGTCATCCGGTTTGGGTGGAAGGCTGCATCCTATATTTATACGATGGGGATGTTTGCAAGTTTTGGGATCATTGTATTGATGCCCATTATCGGGGTATCATCCTATTGGATTTACCTTGCTCTTTTACCCGGCCCCCTGGCTATCAAGGCATGCATAACAGCTATTAAACATGGAGATGACCTGAAACGGATAATTCCGGCTTTGGGAAATAATGTCCTGACTGTACTTGGAGTAGACCTTTTGTTGGCAATCGCCGTTTTAATTGAAGTTATTTAGGTAGACTTTGCAAAGGATACAATAAAAATGGCGCCTGCTCCGGGTGTGCTTTCACACCAGACCCTGCCACCCATAATATCGACGTATTTTTTAACGATTGACAGACCCAGCCCGGTGGATTTCTCACCTGCAGATGGCCTGGCACTTAATCGCTGAAATTTCCTGAATATAAGTTTTTTGTCTTCATCGGTCAGTCCCGGACCTTCATCCTTGAAATTAA
>CAYZEZ010000059.1:0-19413 GCA_964477295.1 uncultured Bacteroides sp.
AAATTACTGATACATCATTTCGTAACATGGTCATTCTGTCCCGAGTACTCCCCCCCGAACACTCGGGGGGGCACGGCGGGATGGGATGACTATATGTCAATTACATTTCTTTTTGCTTTATCCAGGAAATCCGAAATCTAAAAAAACGTTAAATCAACACAACTGGCATAGCCTTTGTTCACATTCTTCGGCATTTAGAGCTATCTTTATTGTTCTTATTTAATCGGTGAATTATGAAAACACGTAAGCTAAAGAGAATCATATCCGTATCGGCAATAGTTCTGGTATTGTCAGGGAGTTTCATCCTTTTCCAGGCATCATCCAATGATGATTTTAAGCTGGTAAAGAACCTTGAGATTTATTATACGCTGTTCAGGGAGCTTAATCACTGGTATGTGGACGAAACAGATCCCGAAAAACTAGTAACATCAAGCATTAATGGCATGCTGAAAGAAACCGATCCCTATACCACCTATATACCCGAATCGGACGAGGATGATTTTAAGTTTATGACGACCGGAGAATACGGGGGGATTGGGGCGCTTATCAGGAAAAACGGGGATTATGCAATCATTGTCGAACCCTATATAAATTTTCCTGCAGCTTTAAACGGATTGATTGCAGGCGATACCATTGTCTCTATTGATGGTAAATCGATGAAAAACCTGCCTATAACGAAAATCAGCGAACAGCTTAAGGGATCACCTGGAACACCTTTAACAATTCATGTTAAGAGATATGGAACCCCTGATGAGATAGAAAAAACAATCACAAGAGAAAAGATTACTGTTCCTAATGTCCCGTATTATGGAATGCTGGAGGATGGCATCGCATATATCCGGTTGAGTAATTTTACAACCGATGCAGCCAGGGAGGTTAAGAAGGCCTTCATTGAGCTGAAAAATAAAAACGATCTTACTGGTGTTATCCTCGATATAAGAAACAATCCGGGCGGATTATTGATCGAAGCAGTCGATGTGGCCAATATTTTTATTGAGAGCGGACAGGAAATTGTCAGTACAAAAGGCAGGGTAGATCAGTGGGATTTTACTTATAAAACCAGGTATTCTCCGGTGGATACCAAGATCCCTCTTGCCGTGCTGGTGAACCGGATTTCTGCATCAGCTTCAGAGATTGTAGCAGGCTCTGTACAGGACCTCGACCGGGGGGTAATCATTGGACAGCGCACTTACGGCAAAGGATTGGTTCAAACCACCCGAGACCTGGCATATAACAGCAAATTAAAACTTACCACTGCAAAGTATTATATACCCAGCGGGCGATGTATCCAGGCTTTGGACTATTCCAACCGGAATGAAGATGGCAGTGTAGGGGCCATTCCAGATTCTCTTATTTCAGAATTCACCACCACCAATGGAAGAAAAGTATATGATGGAGGCGGAATAATTCCAGATATTATGGCTAAAAATGACGATTACAGCCAGTTTACCGTTTCCCTGTTTACTCATAATATGCTTTTCGATTATGCGACCATTTATTCAATCCAGCATGAATCTATTCCTGAGGTGGATCAGTTTATCATCGATGATCATATCTATAATGATTTTACAAACTTTGTCAAGTCGCATAATTTTTTCTATACCACGCGAAGTGAGGTCTCCCTTGAGGAGCTGATTAAAACAGCAAAAAGAGAGAAGTATTATGACCTGTCAAAGGATGAGTTTGATGCCCTTCAGCACAAGCTTGCCCATAACAACGATAAAGATCTGAATAATTTCAGGAATGAAATCTCTGAACTGTTAAAACAGGAAATCGCTTCGAGGTATTATTATCACACGGGACAAATAAGGTCTTCAATTGACGGAGATAAGGTTATTGACAAGGCCATTGAAGTATTAAAGAGCAAGGATCAGTATTTAACAACCCTTGCTGTTGAGCCGGTTGTGGCACAGACAGGATTGAACTAGTGTGCTTCAAGCCAATTGTTTCCGCTGCCTGATTCCACAACCAGCGGAACATCAAGCTCAATTGCATGAATCATTTCATATTCAGCCAATTCCGTGACTTTATCGAGCTCGGATTTATAAACATCGAAAACCAATTCATCATGAACCTGCAATATCATTTTAGTTTGCAGGTTTTGTTCCTTTAGCTTCTCGTTGATCTTTATCATTGCAAGCTTAATAATATCAGCAGCAGAGCCCTGGATAGGTGCATTTATCGCATTTCTTTCTGCAAATCCCCTGACAACAGCATTGCGTGAATTTATATCTTTCAAATGCCGTTTTCTTCCAAGAAGTGTTTCCACATAACCTCGCTCACGCGCATCATGTATGCTTCGCTCTATGTACTCTTTTACTCCCGGGAAGGATTCAAAGTACCCATCAATTAGTTCCTTTGCTTCTTTTCTGCCAATATTCAACCTTTGAGAGAGACCAAATGCAGATATACCATAAATAATCCCAAAATTAGCTGTCTTGGCACTGCTTCTCATTTCCCGCGTCACCTCCTCCGGTTTGACATGAAAGATTTTTGAAGCTGTTGACTGATGAATATCTTCATTGTTACGAAAGGCTTCAATCATATCCTGTGAACCGCTCATATGTGCCATGAGCCTGAGTTCGATCTGGCTGTAATCTGCAGAGAACAAAATATAGTCTTCCGATGAAGGAATAAATGACTTTCTGATTTCCCTTCCCCTTTCTTCGCGGATGGGAATATTCTGCATGTTAGGATTGTTGGAACTTAACCGTCCCGTTGCAGCCACAGCCTGGTTAAATGATGTATGAAGCTTACCGGTTCCTTCATTAATCAGTTTTGGCAGTGCTTCAACATAAGTTGAAAGTAGTTTTGTTAATGATCTGTAATCCAATATTTTTTGAACAACAGGATGTTTATTAATTAATCGAAGCAATATATCTTCACTTGTGGACCAGTTTTTTGTTTTTGTTTTCTTTACATCGGAACTTATCTTCATCCTGTCAAATAAAATCTCGCCAAGCTGTTTCGGAGAGGAAATGTTGAATTCGTATCCGGTGAGAGTATATATTTCCTGTTGCAATGATGTTATCTCTTCACGTAATTCAACCGAATACTTTGATAATGAATCTGTATCTAATCTAATCCCGGCCTTTTCCATATCTGCCAAAACAGGAATTAACGGATATTCAACATTATCAGCCAGTTCAAGCAAATTTTCCTCTTCCAGTTGAGGTTTGAATAATTTGAATAATTCCCAGGTCAGGTCAGCATCTTCACAGGCATAATCAGATATCTTCTCCTCAGGCACCTGTCTCATATTGCCCTGCTGACTACCCTTTTTCCCTATCAGTTCAGTGATTGAAACCGGCCTGTAATTAAGATAATTCTCAGAAAGGGCATCGAGGCTGTGTTTCATATCAGGCTGTAAAAGGTAATGAGCGATCATTGTGTCGAATATCTTTCCCCGGACCTCTATATCATAGTTTTTTAGGACCTGAATGTCGTATTTGATGTTCTGACCAATCTTTCCAATTGACTTATCAGCAAATATTTGGATTATCGGTTTTAGTTGTTCTAAAGCTTTATCCCTGTTTTCGTTTACCGGTATATAATAAGCTTCTGCGGATTTCATTGAAAAGGCAATACCAACAAGTTCAGCCATCAATGGATTGATATCGGTAGTTTCTGTATCAAAACAAAAAAATCGTTCATTTTTAAGTTTTTCTGCCAGAGCATTGATATCTTCCCGGGTCTTGCACAAATGATAAGCATGTACCCTGGAATTAATGGTTTCAAATGTTTTCACAGCCGGCTGAACAATATCATCACTTCCCCACAATGTGGGTTGATCGTTCGTGCCAGGATGAACTTCTTCCTGATATCCGGTCAGAATTCTATCTTTTATTGTTCTGAACTCTAATTCATCAAAAATCGCACTTATTTTCTCTTTATCAATTCCACGAAATTCCAGGTCTTTTTCATTAAATTCTACAGGGACATCTAACTTTATGGTAACCAGTTCCTTAGATAATTTAATTTGTTCAATATTGGTCTTAATATTCTCTTGCTGTTTTCCCTTCAGATCATTCAGGTTCTTAAGAAGGTTCTCCAGGTTCCCATATTCTGAAATCAACTTCTTGGCAGTCTTTTCTCCTATTCCCGGAGCTCCGGGAATATTATCTGAAGAGTCACCCCATAAAGCCATTACGTCAATAACATTTACCGGATTTTCCACGTGGAACAGTTCCTTAATCTGTTCCGGACCTAAAACTTCGGGCTGATTGGTTCCTTTCCTCGGCTTATACATAAAAATATTTTCAGAAACCAATTGTGAATAGTCCTTATCAGGTGTCATCATGTACACTTTAAAACCCTTCTTTTCAGCCATTTTTGACATCGTTCCAATTACGTCATCAGCCTCGAATCCATTCACTTCAATGACCGGTATATTAAACCCATCTATTATACTTTTTATATAGGGTACGGATTGCTTTATTTCTTCTGGTGTGGCTTCCCGGTTAGCCTTATATTCAGTATACATTTCATGTCTGAAGGTAGGTGACGGGGGATCAAACACAACGGCAATATGGCTTGGTTTTTCATTCCTCATGATTTCCTCAAGAGTAACAGTAAATCCAAAAATTGCTGATGTATTCAGACCTTTTGAATTCAACATTTGCCGGTTTATGAATGCATAATAGGCCCTGAAAATCAAAGCATAAGCATCCAGGAGAAATATCTTTTTTTCCTTTTCCATGTAACAAATCTTAGGGATTGTCGGAAGCAAACCATTCCGCATAGGATGTGGCGGTTTCTACAAGGCGTAAACTGAATAATTCTATTCGGTCTGGCAACTTGTTACGGATAAGCGCAGCCATATGTGTAACCAGATTTTCACAGGTTGGCTGGTAATCTGCAACATAATATTTGTCGAACATTTGCTCAACACTTTTTATTTCAGGTTTCCCGGCCAGGGAACTTACCACAACTGAATGATCAAAATAATCTACTACATTTTTCTTAACTATTGCTTTAAGGTCAGAAAAATCTATGACCATTCCCAGTTTTGTATTGTCTTGGTTATCAATTGTTTTTCCAATTACAGTAACAAATAACTTATAAGAATGGCCATGAATATTTTTGCAGGGACCATCATAATTCCACAGAGCATGAGCCATTTCAAAATTGAATTCTTTAGTCACTCTGATTCTAGCCATCTCTAAGGTAAGTAAAATAAAACCTCAACCAGGTCAGTTTCTGGAAGGGTAATTTATAATTGAACAGGGAAAAAATAACCGGAGATACTAAATACAGGCACATTGGCTTATACATTCAACAATGTTGCTCAGCTTTTCGTGCTTCAGAAAATAATATGTATTTTTCCCGTCCCGTTTTGAAGTCAGTACTCCTTTATCTTTCAATATCCCAAGGTGATGTGAAGTGGTTGATTGCTCGATTTTCAGTAATTCATGAATTTCTGTAACCGTTAACTTTCTACCATCTTCCAAATAGTTCAGGATTGCAATTCTCATTGGATGTGCAATGGCCTTCAACATATTAGCTGCTGTTTCAAGCTGGCCAGGACTGAGTTTATCAAATTTCATTGTTTCTCATTTGTTTTCATTTACTAATGCAAATATATAAATATATAATCATAGAATTATGAGAATTAATTATTTGAATTATATTTAAATAAACCGTGAGTGTATCGTGGTGAATGGTGAATCATGAGCTGAAAAAGTGTGTGCATGAAATGACTATGGTCAACGAATAAGGTTTTGCCATTTTTTATAGGCTGCAATCATAAGCTCCTCGCGAATGCTTTTCATTTTACGACTCATGATTCACGACTTTTATTTATACCTTTGATCAGCTAATTTTACTCTATGCCCAGCCTGGAAGACATACGCAGACCTGTCGCTAAAGAAATGAAAGATTTCGAAAAGCATTTTAAATCTTCAATGAAATCCAATATCCCTCTATTAAACATTATCACCAATTATATTTTGCGACGTAAAGGAAAGCAGATGAGGCCGTTGTTCGTTTTCCTAACAGCTAAAATGCTTGGCGAAGTGAAAGATTCTACCTTTCATGCAGCCAGTCTTATCGAATTACTCCATACCGCCAGTCTTGTTCATGATGATGTTGTAGATGAAAGTTATGAAAGGAGGGGGTTTTTTTCTATAAATGCCCTCTGGAAATCAAAGGTTGCTGTTCTTTTCGGTGATTATCTTTTAGCCAAAGGAATGTTTCTTGCGGTGGATAATAAAGAATTTGAGCTTCTCGGCATCACTTCAGAGGCAGTTCGTGAAATGAGCGAAGGAGAGCTTCTCCAGATCCAAAAATCAAGAAAATTAAATATTAACAAAGAAGAATATTTCGAAATAATTCGCAAAAAGACAGCAACTCTCATTGCTGCATGTACAGCCAGCGGTGCAAAATCTGTTGGATGTGATGATGAGACCGTCCAGCGAATGAAATTATTTGGAGAAAGCATCGGAATGGCGTTTCAAATCAAGGACGATCTATTTGACTATCAAAATAAAGGTATTATTGGAAAACCTACAGGCAACGATATTAAAGAAAAAAAGTTCACACTGCCACTAATTCACGCTCTTGAGAATTGTTCTTCATCCGAAAGAACGCATATTATTAAAACAATTAAGAAGCATAATAATAATGCTCAAAAGGTAAAGGAAGTGATTGATTTTACAGTTAAAAATAATGGATTAGAGTTTTCAATAGAAAAGATGAATGAATATCATAAAACTGCCCTGGACCAGATTTCTCATTTCCCTGAAAATGAATCAAAAATTGCCCTTATTAACCTGGCAAATTTCGTTGTAACCAGAAGCAAATAGTCGTGATAATCAATGGTTTAATAATTTATTAGATCTTACTTTTCTCTATATAATCTTTAATAATCTGTGCCCTTTTCTTGCCTATTATTTCAGAGACCTCTTCAATATTTGCTTTTTTAATTCTCTGCATAGATCCAAATTTTTTCAGCAGGTCTTCTTTTGATTTCTCGCCAATACCCTTAATCTGATCGAGTTCAGAACGAATCATTGCTTTACTCCTTTTATCCCTGTGGAAAGTGATGCCAAATCTATGGGCTTCATTTCTTAATTGTTGTATCAGTTTCAGGGTTTCTGAATTTTTATCGATATAGAGTGGCACTGAATCGTTAGGAAAGTAAATTTCTTCAAGTTTTTTAGCAATTCCTATAATTGCCACTTTGCCTCGCATCTCAAGTCTCTCCAGGCTTTTAACTGCAGCATTCAATTGTCCCTTACCTCCATCGACTACTATCAGTTGAGGCAGTTGCTGCTTTTCATCAAGCAATCGCCTGTACCTGCGAAAAATAATTTCTTCCATGGAAGCAAAATCATCGGCTCCGGTAATTGATTTAATATTGTAATGCCTATATTCCTTCTTGCTTGGCCTGGCATTCCTAAAAACCACACATGACGCCACCGGCTCTTTTCCCTGGATGTTTGAATTATCAAAACACTCAATGTGATCAGGAATTTCTTTTAAATATAAATCCTTTTTTACGGTATTCAGGATCCTGTCAGTTCTTTGCCGGGGTTTCAACAGATCTGACTGCTTCCTCTTTTCAATCTGATACATTTTTACATTTCGTTGCGACAATTCCAGCAATTGCTTCTTATCTCCCTTTTGAGGAACGATAATTCTTACATTTCCCAAAGGCAGGCTGATCCTTTCCGGCACAATGATTTCCTTTGAGTCACTGCCTAATCTTTGCCGAATATCAACAATTGCAAATTCCAGCAGGTCTTTTATCGTTTCATCCAGTTTTTTCTTCATTTCCAGTGTATGGGCTTGCACAATTGCACCATTCACAACCCTGAGACAGTTTACATATGCTTTACTACCCTCATCCGCAATGGAATATACATCCACATTCTTAATCTTTGGATTTACAATTGTGGACTTACTCCTGTATTTTTCTAGGACCTGGATCTTTTCTTTCACTAACTGTGCCTTCTCAAATTGCTGATTATCTGCATAATCTCTCATTGTCTTCTTCAATTGGCTGACAACCTGAAAAATATTTCCTTTCAGGATCTGGTGCACCTGTTTCAAAGAAATCTCATAATCTTCCATCGATTGGAGTCCAATGCATGGAGCTTTGCAATTTCCAATATGATATTCCAGGCACACTTTTAATTTACCACTGTCGATGTTCTCCTGACTCAAATTATACTTGCAGGTCCTTAGAGGATATAGCTGTCTTACCAGATCCAGAATGGTCCTTACCATCAATCCCGATGTATAGGGCCCATAATAAACTGAACCGTCCTTAATAACATTCCGGGTGGAAAAAACCCTGGGAAATGGTTCCTTTTTAACACATATCCAGGGAAAGGTTTTATCGTCTTTAAGTAAGACATTGTACCTGGGCTGGTATTTCTTTATCAGGTTGTTTTCGAGTAGAAGTGAATCAGATTCATTAGCAACAACAATATGCTTAATATCTGCAATCTTATTAACCAGAACCTTAAGCTTAAAATGTTCATGTTTACCCTGGCCAAAGTATGAGGAAACCCTCTTTTTTAAACTTGCTGCCTTCCCGATATAAATTATTTCTCTCTCCTTATCAAGAAATTGATAAACACCCGGTTTATCAGGTAACACTTCAATCAAAGATCTCAGATATTCTATATAATCATTTACCATAATTAATCCGACAATTTTACTTTACATATAAATCCGTAAAGGCAAATTTGGTTACATCAAAAAGACCTTTATCTCCAATTTTCAGTTCCGGGATTACCAGCAGCGCCATAAATGAAAGTGTCATGAATGGGGTCTTCATACAAGTTCCCATTTGTATTACCATTTTATTTAAGCCGTCATACATGTCGGCTACTTTAAACCCATCATCATTCGTCATTATCCCAGCTATATTTAATGTTAATGCATTCATTACCTCTCCATCCCACGCCACTATTCCTCCCTTTCTTCTCATAACTTCGTTTATAGTTTTAGCGATGTCAGCATCATTTACACCTACTGCAATTATATTATGACTATCGTGAGCAATAGAAGATGCAATAGCTCCTCTTTTTAATCCAAATCCTTGAATAAATCCTATTGCAGGATCTGCCTTTTTATACCTGTTTACAACTACTATTTTCAATATATCCTCTTCAGTATCCGATTCAATCCAACCATTAATATTACGAGCTTTTCTAATAGTACTCCTGGTAAATAACTCTCCATCCGCTGCAACAATGACAGAAATTTTTTCAGTTATAGCCGGTATGGCGAGATCCGCAGCCATGATCTCATAGGAAAAGAAATTATTTACAGGATCCGTTTTCAGGCTATTAATTTTTGTCATCCCGTCTTTTGATACATTTATTCCATCAATGAAACAACTCAGTATATTAAAATCCTGCAGATTATCAATCAAAATAAAATCTGCAGGATCACCCTCCTTAAGCAATCCAACACTCAAATTGTAATGCTTAACAGGATTAACCACAGCTGCCTTTAAAAGATCAAAAATATCAACCCCTTTCGAAATTCCTTTCCTGATCAATAGGTTTATATGACCTTTCACTAAATCATCCGGATGTAAATCATCCGAACATAACATTACTTTTTCAGTGTTTTTTGATATTAGTTCAAACAAATTTTCAAAGTCCTTCGCTGCACTTCCTTCCCTAATTAAAATCTTCATCCCAAGCGATATTTTCTCCAACGCTTCTGCAATTGTCGTGCATTCATGATCTGTTTCTATTCCCGCTGAAACATATTTCTTAAGGCTTTCTCCGGTAAGGCCAGGGGCATGACCATCAACCGGGACATTTAATTTTTTCGCTAAATCAATCTTTTTCATTATCTCCTTGTCCCTGTAAATAACCCCTGGAAAGTTCATCATTTCAGCAAGGTAACCTGTAGCTCTATTTTTAAATAATTCTTTTATATCATTTGCATTCAGAACCGCGCCGGATGTTTCAAAAGAAGTCGCAGGAACACACGAAGGAGCTCCGAAAAAAAACTTAAATGGAACCCTTCCCCCATTCCTGATCATAAACATCACCCCCTTTTTTCCAAGTACATTTGCAATTTCATGAGGATCGGAAACCGAAGCAACAGTTCCATGATTTACAGCAATTCTCGCAAATTCAACTGGAGTAAGCATTGAACTTTCTATATGAACATGTGCATCGACTAAACCTGGACAAATAAAAATACCGGAATTTGATTTTCCAGTTTTTAATTTTTCAATTTTTCCATTTTTTACGAAAACAGAACCTTGAAAAATTCTCCTGGCATCTATGTCAATAATATTTCCATCGATACTAAATTGGTTCTCCATTATATTTTTTCAGTTTGTGAAACAACTGTGGAAGTGTTCCACGTGGAACATTATCTGCCCATATAAACCAATAAAACACTAACATCAGATGGTGAAACACCGCTAATACGACTGGCCTGGCCTATTGTCACGGGTTTAATCCTGATTAACTTCTGGCGGGCTTCCGTAGAAATTGAAGTTAATTTATTATAATCTATATTTGCGCTTATCTTAATATTTTCTAATCTTTTCAGCTTATCAGCCAATTGTTTTTCGCGTTCTATATAACCTTTATATTTAATATTTATTTCAGCTGATTCGAGAATTTCTTTCTTTCCCCTTTTAATCTTTTTTTGGAAATCATTTAATTCATCAATTGCATCTATTAAGTCAGTAATTTTTATTTGTGGACGTGAAACCAGAGTAGCACTTTTAACCTTTTGTTTCAATTCACTTGTTCCAAGACGTATTAACTTTTTATTGATCTTCGACGGCTCAATACTATTCCGTTTTAATATTTTTATGATCTCATCCCTCGATTTAATTTTCTCCTCAAGCATTTTAACTCTTTTCTCTTCGGCTAAACCAATTTCATAACCCAGGTTTGTCAGTCGTTCGTCAGCATCATCCTGTCTTAATAAGATCCTGTATTCTGCTCTTGAGGTAAACATTCTGTAAGGCTCATCCACTCCCTTTGTAATAAGATCGTCAATCAAAACCCCAATATAAGCCTGGTCCCTGCCAAGTACAAATTCATTTCCACCATAAATACTCATATGCGCGTTGATTCCTGCCATTATCCCCTGAGCAGCCGCTTCTTCATAGCCAGTTGTTCCGTTTATCTGCCCTGCAAAGTAAAGTCCTTCCAGTTTTTTAGTTTCAAGAGTATGATTTAGCTGAGTAGGAGGGTAGTAATCGTATTCAATCGCATAACCAGGACGGAAAATATTAACATTCTCCAATCCATCAATCTTTCGAAGTGCTTCCAATTGAATCTTCCAGGGCAGAGAACTTGAAAATCCATTGATATAATATTCCACAGTATTAAGGCCTTCTGGCTCCAGGAACAGCAAATGTTTTTCCTTCTCCGCAAATGTTACAATTTTATCTTCAATGCTTGGACAATATCTTGGACCAATGCTTTGAATTATTCCTGCATATAGTGGCGAATCTTTAAATCCCCGTTCAAGTATGCTGTGTACTTCACCATTAGTATAAGTAATCCAGCAGCTCTTATGGTTAGAGTAATCAATTTTATGATCAAGAAATGAAAACCTACCCACCTCTTCATCACCCTTCTGTTCATCCAGCTTGCTAAAGTCAATGGTTCTGCCATCAATCCTTGCGGGTGTACCGGTCTTCATTCTGCCAACTTCAAATCCATTTTCTTTTAACTGTTCACTGATACCATATGATCTAGGCTCACCCATCCTTCCACCTTCCTGCTGGTTTCTGCCTACATGAATCAAACCATTTATAAAGGTGCCATTTGTAAGAATAATTTTTTTTGCCTGAAATACTACTCCTAATTGAGTTTTAACACCTTCAGCCTTACCCTTCTTGATTATTAGTTCTATCACCATATCCTGCCAGAAATCAAGATTTCTGATTTTTTCCAGCATTTCTCTCCATACCAGTGTAAAAAGAGTCCGGTCGCATTGTGCTCTTGGGCTCCACATGGCGGGACCTTTTGACCTGTTTAGCATTCTGAACTGGATCATACTTTTGTCTGTAACAATTCCACTATAACCACCTAAAGCATCAATCTCCCTAACTATCTGACCTTTGGCAATTCCTCCCATTGCAGGATTACACGACATCTGTGCGATTTTTGTCATGTCCATAGTGATCAACAATACCTTTGATCCAAGATTAGCAGCAGCAGCTGCAGCTTCACTTCCAGCATGTCCGGCACCAACAACAATTATATCATACTCATTTGAGACTTTCATTAATTTGTCTTTTTGCCAGAAAAATAAAGATCCAGATATTGGTTTTCTTTATCTGTCATCAACTTTTTCTCCTTTTCTGTATGATCATTATATCCTGTCAGGTGAAGTATTCCATGTATTATAACCCTAAGTAATTCTTCCCTTCCGGAAATATTTAAAGATCTTGCATTTTCCCTGGTCCGTTCAATGCTTAAATAAATATCACCAGAGATATTATTTCCATCGCAGTAATCAAAAGTGATTATGTCGGTGAAATAATTACGTTTCAGATATTGGTTGTTGATTTTTAAAAGGAAAGCGTCTGAAGTGATAATAATATTAATATCTCCTGTTTCTCTGCCCTCAATTTCAATTACCCTGTAAATCCAATTTCTTACTTCCTTCTTTTCTTTTAGCTGATAATTTATCTCTTCAGCATGAAAGTAAATAGCCAATTGTCAGAGCTTAAATTTCAATTTTACGATCCTGCCGTTTTCTACAAAATCTATTTCATCAGAAAGCTTCTCCATGAGAAAAACACCTCTTCCATTCACTTTTTCAACATTATCGGGACTCGTTGGATCCGGAATGCTTTTGAAGTCAAATCCTTTTCCCTGGTCAGTAACAGTAAGGTTAAGATCATTCTTTGTCCAGTCAAAAATAATATTCACATCCTTGTTCTCGTCCAGTTTATTGCCATGTAATATAGCATTATTAGCAGCTTCAAGGGTGGCAATTAAGACATTACCATACTTCTCAGAGCTCAATTTACATTTGCTTGAAACCTCGTCTACCAGTTTTTCCACTTCCCTCAGGCTTTCCACTTTTGATATTATATTTATTTCCTTTTCCATGCCTACATGAATACAGACAATTCCTTTATACTGAATAAACAACGAAAGGTTACTATTTTTTATATTTTTTTTAGATAATAAATAATTATCTAACTATCTCCTGCTTAGCCAGTCTTCAGGATCCTGCTTATCCAGTTCATGCCAGATTTCAATGTGCAGCAATGTTGTATTGTTTTCCTTGTCTGTATAAATGGTACCAAGCTTTTGTTTCACTTTCACCTGGTCTCCCTTTTTTACTGTGACATCAATAAGGTTTTGATACACTGTCAGAAAATTTCCATGCCTTATAATTACTGCATAATTCCCTCCCAATATTGCAAATATCTTACTAACAACACCATCAAACATAGCCCTGGCTTCAGAACCTTCAATCGTAGTAATATCTATTCCATTGTTCTGAACAGTTATTCCTTTCAAAACCGCATGCTGGTGTAAGCCAAACTTACCGGTAATTACACCCCTTGAGGTCGGCCATGGTAAACGACCTTTATTCTCATTGAAATTATCAGAAATTATTTTTTCTTCAGGCGTCAATTGCCTGTACATATCCATGCTGCTGTTCCGTCTCATTTCAGCCTCAATAATATCAGCTATCTCTTTTGAGAGCTGTTCAGCTACCCTTTGCTTTTCTCTTAATTCCTTCCTTAATTCCCTCTCTTTTTGTAAAAGAGTGGTTACCATGCGGTTTTTCTGTCCTTTTTCATTTACCAGCTTCCTGTTCTCCTGTTGTTTGGAAGATATTAAGGCATTTTTTTCTGCTTTTATTGATTCCAATTGTATTATCTCTTCGGCCATTTCACTTTGCATTTTTTGTATCATAACGGCCTGGTCCCTCCGTAACTTTGCAAATTGCTGCATATAGCGCAATCGCTTATAAGCCTGATTAAAACTTTCAGCGGCAAGAAAATACATCACCTGGTTATATTTTCCCCTGTTCCTGTAAGCATGAATGATCGTTTTTTCGTACTCTTTCCTAAGATTATTCATGTCCAGTCCCATCTGATTAATCAGGTTTGTCTTTCCTTCAATCTCAACATCAATTAAATCTATTTCGTCCTGAATTGAGGTTATCAGCGAATTTCTCAACTCAATTCGCTTTTGCAGCAGCCTTATCTGATTTGCATTTAAATTTCTTGATTTCCTGGTCTCTTCTAAAAGAGTGCTTGCTTCTTCTATCTCTACCTCATTCTTTTTCTTTTTATTCTCCAGCTCTTCTCTTGTTTGAGAAAAAAGTGGCTCTATGTGAAGGGCTCCGCCAATCACTAAAATAGCAACCAGAAATAGTATGATTTTATTCATTGATCAAAGGGTAAGCCTTTTATATTTTGAAGGTATTCTAACATCAGCATTAATTATCTCATTCACTTCTATCTCTCCAATATTCATTTCAACACTCACCGAATAATTTCTTATTAAAGAGTTTAAAATTATAATTCCCGGCAGATAGACATCCAGATAATCATTAAATAAATCGTATTTAATGCTTAGCATTTCCTTTTTAGCGTAATCATTGATCCCAACACTCTTAATCCCAAAATGTGTTGCATCGATAATCTGTTCCTGTGTAAAATATAATTCGTTATTTATCTTTTCTTCGCTTTTTATCAAATATTCACCATCTTTTAAAACAAGTGAATTTTCATGAAATCTGTCTTTTGTTCTTTCGGAATACACAAAATAGTCGTTCATAAGAATTGATTGAAGCATCTCATAATCCACTGATAAATTATACTTTCTCAATTCATCCTGTAATCCCGATTTGTAAAAGCTTTTATCGGTTCTGTTAATCAACAGTAAACTGTCTCTTGTACAATATATCCTGGCCATCTCATATCCCATTATGGGAACAACCGATATAACAATAATACTGTCTTTAATTAATCCTATAGTACCTCCCGTCTTATATTCTGCCTCATTCAGTTTTAAATCAAACTTAATTTTACTGAACCTTAACGTTTTAATACGTTCATTGCGGTTTTCAAGGGTATTTTTAAGTGCCTCCATATCAACATTTCTTATGGCATCTGTTTTTATAATCTTCTCCCTTGTTTTACAGGAACTTAAGACGATAAAAATGGTCACAGCCACCAGCACAGCCCTGTTATTTAATATTTTCAAACTGATCAATTTTACTTCTTATTCTATTGGTAGTATTGCCGTTATCCATAGATAATTTCCAAATCTGAACGGCTTTTTCAATTTCCCCGGATGCCATTAAAATATCGCCATAATGCTCCAGTATTTCAGGGTCATTTTCTCCCCCGGATTGAATAGCTTTTTCAATATACTCCTTTGCTTTATTATTATTTCCATCACTGAATAATACCCAGGCATAAGTGTCAAGATAGGTAGGATTTTCTGGTTCCGATTGCAGCGTTTTTTTACTCATTTTTTTGGCCTTTTCAAGGTTTTCCTTCCTTATAGCCAGATAATAACTATAATTATTCAGTATGAGCATATTGTTTTGATCCAGCATGATAGCTTTTTCAAAAAATGAATCGGATTCACTATGTTGCCTGGTGTAATGGTAGGACTCAGCAAGGTATGAATAAAACTGCACCAAAAGGGAATTATTGTTTTTTACCTTTGAGGAGCCTTTCAGCAATACAGTAATTGCGTCGTTATATTGTTGTTTTTGCATTAAAGCGTTGCCATTGAAAAGGTATAAAACAGGTTTTTCTGGAAAAAGCTTCAAAGCTTCACTTGTTTTAGTGTATACCTGTTCATAATCACCCAGATAACTATTAATAAATATAGCCTGTTCCCATATAAAATAATTACTTTTTTCAACAGCCAATACTCTTTCATATTCTTGCAGGGCCTTATCCAATTTTTCATTCTTAACCAGGTAGTCAGCATGAATTGTCATGACCTTGTAATTTTCAGGATACAATTCAATTAATTCATCTATGAGTTCTCCCAGTTCAGTATTAAATCTTTTTACATCATTCTCATCCTGTAAGTATTCTACCAATACCTGAAGTTTACTATCAATTACGATGGTTTTATTTCGGAAAGCAGTTTTAAGTATCCTGAAAACTTCATCGTATTGATTTAATTGCCGTTTGAATTCAGCATAGGATAACAGGGCCAGCCCGTTATCGGGTTCAATCTCAAATATTTCCTTGTAAATTTCTTCAGCTTTCTCATATTCAGCCATTGTGCTGTAAAGCTCTGCCAGTATACCTAAATACTTAATTTCCTCTGGTAATACATCCACTAATTTTAGTAATTCATTTTCCGCCTTCTCATATTCCTTGTTTTTAACATAGATCTGTTCCTTTAACATTGAAATGGGCTCTGAAATACCATATTCTTTTTCAATCCTGTTCAGGATTTCCAGGCCCTTATTATATTCTCCCGTTTCATTGTAGATCCTGGCCAGCTCATAATTGATCTCGATCTTCTGCGGCCACAGTTCTATGATATCCTCAAAAACCATCCTTGCACTATCTATTTTGCCATTAAACAAATAGAGTTGAGATAGTTGAAGCATGTACCAGTAATTGGAAGGGTCAATTTCGTTGGCTCTTTTAGTATACTGAAGGGCTTTCTGATTCTCACCCGCCATCATAAAAATATTACCAAGCTGATAATTAGCAACATCAGAGGCTGGATTTACCGATAAGCAATTCTTGTATAATATGACAGCCTGGTTGAAGTTCCCAAACAGTTTTTGTTTTGTGGCTTCGGTTAGAGCATAATTATATTCTGCCCGCCTGGTATCGGAAAGTTCATTTCCCGAATAATCTGATTTTTCTATTCGTGATCCAGGATTACATGCAAACAGGATACCCAACAATAATAAGGCTGTACCCAGACTAATTCTATATCTTCTGACACAATTCATTATCTCCATTTTATTCTATTTCCCAGTATGTCTAAAACTACCTGCGCCCCTGTCTGTCTCATCCAGTAAATCAACCTCCTTCCACCGGGCCTGTTTATGCTTTGCGATAATCATCTGGCAAATTCGTTCACCGTCCTGAATTAAAAATTCATCTTCGGATAAATTAATCAGAATAATCCGCACTTCTCCCAGATAGTCAGAATCATTAGTTCCGGGAGTATTTAAAACAGTAATGCCATTCTTTATTGCCAGGCCGCTTCTGGGCCTTATCTGGGCCTCATATCCCCGCGGTAAAGAAATATATAATCCAGTTGGAATAAGTACCCGCTCCAAGGGTTTAATTGTAACAGGAGCCTCTAAAAAAGCCCTGAGATCTATTCCGGCAGAATGTTCAGTACTATATGAAGGCAGAGGATGATGCGATTTGTTAACGATTCTGATTTCCATATCTGAAAAACCCTGAATAATTAAGTTTATTGTAAATCAAATTCTATTTAATAAAAATTATTCCAAGTCCCTTCTCTCCGGTACAAGCACAATGGTTACAGATACAAGCATTAAGCCCTGATCCACAACCAACCTTAATTTTACACCTTCAAGATGCACAAAAGTAGAAGATTTATAAATAATTACTGCCAGGAAAGCATAGAATATAATTCTCTCAACATCGTAAGGTATCCTTTAATATTTTCTTGCTGAATAAAACGGCATTATTACCATCGTGAAATAACAAAATAAATGTGCCCATCCGGATCCTGCAGAACCATATCCCGGGATGAATGACCCATCAATAATAAAAATAATCACAGCACCGGTACCATTATTAAGAACATCAGAATTGATAAGGTTCTTCAATTTATACCAAACAGAAGGATTAAAAAATACCCATGTAAAGAAAGGTGTCAGCAGGAAATAATAAAGTTGGCAAGGAATCCTTATGCCCGGTTCATAAACTTCTGTTTGTGCGAATAGTTGTTTAAGAGGATTCAATTATATTCTTCAATGTGCTGTTCAAATCGGGATACTTGAAAATAAAACCTTTGTTTATCAACACTCCAGGATAAACGCTTTTACCGGAAGCTATGATTTCGGCGCCTTTGCCAAACATTAATTTTAAAATAAATTTGGGGACTTTTAATAAAGCCGGCCTTCGCAGTATCCTGCCAAATGACTTTGTAAAATCCTTATTGCTAACCGGTGCCGGGGAGGTAAGGTTCACAATTCCTTCCACCTCCTCCCGGATAATATAATCAATTGATCTCACCAGGTCTTCGATATGAATGAATGACATCATTTGTTCACCGTTTCCAATGGTTCCACCAAGGCCTAATTTAAATAGAGGCAATAAACGTTTTATCATTCCCCCTTGGGGCGACATAACCAATCCAATCCTGATAACGGATATTTTGTTAGGCTCCCCGATATTAAATGCCTCAGCTTCCCAATCCACAAGCAGGTCTTTTATAAATCCTTCAGAAAGATTCCGGCTGGCTTCATCATTCCTGTTTACATCATTATAAATCCCAATGGCCGATGCAGATATCAGGTGAACACTATGATCCATCATTTCAACTGCATGAACAAGTTTCCTGGTTGTTATGATCCTGCTCTGGTATATTTCATCTTTGTTTTTTTTGGTCCATCTCTTAATGATCGGTACTCCTGCCAGGTTAATAATAATATCTGCATCTTTTATTTTATTATACAGGCCCTTTTCATCACCGGTAAAATCCTTTCGGGTGAGCGGGATGAATGAGAACTCTTTCATTTGAGAGATAATTCTGCTCCCAAGAAATCCTGTTGAACCTGATATGGCTATCTTTTTCATATTATATATTTAGATAATCATCCAGTGATTTCGTGGGATCAATTCCTTCGGACTTCCTTCACCTTCTATTATACACATTCATTCACATTTTTATAATTATCTGATAATATATTATTTAATTCATCAGATTCCGTCACCCGGTAATCCACTATCCAATACACTCATTCTATCATGTAAAAATATTAATGAATTTTAAGAAATTCAGTAATTAACTTAAGTTGCCAGGTACTGGGTACTGGTTGCTGGGTACTAGTTACTGGGTAAAGTATTAATAGTCAATAACATAAATTAAAATAGTAATTAAATTCGTATCATTTACTAATTCATATATGACTGTTATTCAGACACCTGGCAACTAGTAACTCGTAACTAGCAACTTAAATTAATTAATATTTTTCTTAGTTTTGTTCACTATTTATATTACTGCAGAACGACAACATGCTGTTCATGAGAACGTCATATAAACACATGAGTTCATTTCGCAAATGGATATTTCTGGGGTTTTTCCTGGTGTTTCCATTTTTCATTTTGTCCTCACAAACACCAGGTGATATGGTATTGATCAAGACAACAATGGGTGATATTAAAATCACCCTTTATGAAGAGACCTCCCTGCATGCTGAAAACTTCGTTAAACTGGTTAAAGAAGGTTATTATGATGGCCAGTTTTTTCA
>CAYZEZ010000060.1:0-19354 GCA_964477295.1 uncultured Bacteroides sp.
GGCATCAGCCAGCAGATTTACAGTCTGCCCCAGTTGGCCACTTTGGTATCTCCCCAAATAAAGTCCGAGCCGATGAAGGGACTCGAACCCCCGACCTGCTGATTACAAATCAGCTGCTCTGACCAACTGAGCTACATCGGCACAATACGTATAAGAACGATCGATCAGGGTACCCTCAAAAATCGGTTCGCAAATGTATAAATATTTTATTTATATCACAAAAATATAAACGCTTATTTTTAGGCTCTGTTGAGTTTGCCCTTGTGCTTGTGAATCTGCCTTCTAAGAGCCTCTACGGCAAGGTCGGTTGCCTCCTCAAAAGTCCTCGATTGTTTTTTGGCAAATAATTCTGCTCCGGGCAGGGTGAGCTTAATTTCTGTTAATTTATTTTCAAGGTCCTGAGAACGGTCCAGGCGCAACCAGATCTCAACACTGAGGATATCGTCAAAAAATAAATTCAACTTCTCAATCTTTGAATGGATAAATACCAGCAACTTAACGTCTGCATCGAATCGTAGGGAATGAATCTTAATGTCCATATCAATGTAAAATTTTATGCTCTTGGATGAGCCTGTTTATATATGGTTTTTAACTTCTCAAAAGTGGTATGCGTGTATATCTGGGTGGCCGATAAATTTGCATGCCCGAGTATCTCTTTGATGGCATTCAGATCGGCTCCCCTGTTCAACATATGAGTGGCAAATGTATGCCTGAGAACATGAGGACTCTTTTTATCCATAGTAGTAACAAACCGCAGGTACCTGTTTACCACACGGTAAACAAATTTTTCGTAAAGCCTGGCTCCCTTGTTAGTAACGAAAAAATAGTCGTGATTAATCCCGGGAAAGGTCTCTTTTCTCAATGCCAGGTATTTCTTGAAAACATCGGCATAAGCAGGATTAAATGGTATCAGCCGCTCCTTATTCCTTTTTCCTAACACCTTTATCGACAGGTCAGTCATATTAACGGATGATACCGTCAGGTTAATCAGTTCGGTCAGTCTCATCCCGGTTATGTATAGCATATCAATGATAAGCCGGTTCCTGACGCCGTTAAAATCATCCCCGAAGTCATAATCATCCAGCAGGGTCAACATCTTATCCTGCTCAACAAAATGAGGAAGTTGTTTGTTGGTTTTGGGTGGGACAATTTTATCCATGGGATTCCTGTCGATTACCTTTTCTCTCATCAGGTACTTAAAAAAGGACCTTAGTGTAGCTATTTTCCTGTTTACCGAACGGCTGGTAATATCATGTTCCATCATTGAAACGATCCATGCCCTTACCCCCCGAAAATCTACAGCTGTAATGTCACCGGAACCAGAGTCTTCAAGAAAGGCAAGGAATTGATCCATATCTGTCTCATACGAACGAAGGGTATGTACTGAGTACCTTTTTTCATATCGCAGGTAATTAAGAAAAGACTCCTTATAGCTCATAAAAACGCCAGGAAGAATTAACAAAAATGCAGGTGGAAATATAACCCCGAAAAGGGCAGTAGGCTGATATTACAGTTCTTGCTCTTGCAGCTTCTGAATATAAATAGCATGCTTCACCTCTTGTCTTCTCTTGATTGAAGGTTTGATAAATGCTTGCCTTTCCCTTAATTCCTTAATGACTCCAGTTTTTTCGAATTTCCTCTTAAATTTCTTAAGGGCGCGCTCAATGTTTTCACCTTCTTTAACCGGAATAACAATCATGATTGATCCTTTCTATTTATTATTTGAGCCGCAAATTTATAAATTCATTGAAAATAATTCAATACTATTCAAAAAAAATTCATTCTGTATATTTTAATCATGGCTTTATCAATTAAGGATTATTTAATTAACAGTGTATGCGAATATTAAATCATGCAGGAATTTGAATGCCTATACAAATTACGAATTTTTAACAGAATGTAAAGGATATGAGGGTCTTTTTTAACAATAAAATAACTAAACTTATTGCAGGTTGCTAGTACTGAAAAGCTTACGAAACCAGGTTGCCCACCTTCATTTCATTTGCGTCTGAGCCGAAGTCGGCCAGGACGCAGGAGCACGGTGGGTAAAACAGGTCGCAGGTTTCGTAACTATTAACTCTTAACCCGCACCTAATACTTAATACCTAGTACCTAGTACCTGATACCTGGTACCTCGTACCTAGTACCTCGTATCTTCTTTCCCCTTCCAAACCGTCAGATAAGGTTGTACTTTCCGGTAGACCCCGGGAGGTAATAAACGATTCTCCAGGATCTCTCCGATCCGGACAAAGGAACCATTCAGGTCGCGGAATTTTATTATCGCCCTGAATTGATACTCGGTGAGGTATGGATGGTAAGGAAGTGAATCCAGCATAATATGATTCACATCTATTAAATCAATATTTTGGGTATCGATTCTGACCATACCGGAAATCCGCTCAAACATTTCCGGAGTAAACCGGTAAACTTCAAGGAGCTGCTCTTTGCAATAATATCCTCCCAGCAATTCGCGATACCTGATAATCCTTCCGGAAAACACCGGGCCTATTCCCGGTAATTTTATCAACTGTAAAGAGTCAGCCTGGTTAAGGGAGATGGAAAAACCGCCGGGGCCGGATGGGATTACCTGCATCCTCTGAGACCCAACCGATACAGATCTGTCCCTGGTAAAATAATTCAGGCTGTCACCGGCTACTGATCCATCCTCATCCTGGAGGTTCTGCTCAGGTTTTTCAGCACCAACCAAACCAGGATCAATCTGTATGAATGGCTCCAGGTTTAAATAGTCCTGATCCTTTAATCCATAGATCTTTTTTAGATCCTGAGCCGATGAAAATATTCCGCCTTTCTTCCTGTATTTAATTATGTTAGCTGTAACAAACCTGTCAAGTCCAAGGGCCAGAAGGTCTGCTTCATTTGCTGAGTTTGGATCAAACAGGAAGGGTTCAGAGAGTGACCCTTCAGCTCCGGAAATCTCAACTTCTTCCAGGCTTTGAAGACTATTCTCAAACAATGCTAAATCATTTTCGAATTCTTCAAGACCTGCTGCTTTTTCAGAGCCCGGGAAGAAGGTGGCAGCTCTTGCAATGAGCAACAGGAATAGGAGTGATAATAAAATGATCAGTCCGTTCCGTTCTGACCGGGTAAATGTAAAATAGTCCTTGAAGAATCTCTTAAACATTGCATCCTTAAGATGATAAAAAGTTCAGGGCACCCACTCCATTAAGGAAAACAAGTAAAATTGCAACAGGGGCAATATACCTTACAATAAAGAGAAATATACCTGTAAACCTGGCCCTGAGGCTACCCTGGTTGGAGATCTCATCCTTAACCACATTTCTACCCATAAACCACCCAACAAAAATAACAATGAAAAATCCTCCGATGGGCAGCAGCAGGTTAGCTGCAGTCCAGTTAAGTACTCCAAAAATATTTTTACCGGCAATTGTAATGCCCGAAAACCATCCCCATGATCCGGCAGCCAGCACACCCAGAACAGAGATGGCCGAAGAAGCCAGCAAAGTGGCCACCCTCCTATTCATCTTCAGCTCTTCAGTCATATACGCCACAACAACTTCAAGTACGGAAATAGTAGAGGTAAGTGCCGCTACCGATAACAGGATGAAAAATAATATCGCAAAAACATAACCCCCGGTCATTTGCTGAAAGATATTGGGAAGTGTTATAAAGACCAGGCCCTCGTCGGAAGCGGGATCAATACCAAAGGCAAAAACGGCAGGAAATATCGCTATACCGGCCAGAACAGCAATGAATGTATCAGCCATGGAAACATTAAAAGCTGTCCTGCCAAGATTATCTCTCTTCTGGATATATGAACCGTACGTTATCAACGTACCCATCCCGATACTTAATGAAAAAAATGCCTGTCCGAGTGCTTCGAGGATGGTGGTTGGCCTGATTTTGGAAAAATCCGGTTTAAACAGGAATGCAAGTCCTTCACCCGCTCCGGGTAAAGTCACCGAACGAATGATTAAAACAATTAAGATCACCAGCAGGACCGGCATCAAAATTTTGGTATATTTTTCAATCCCGTTTTTAACTCCGGCCATCACAATACCGGATGTTAAAGCCATAAATATTAAAAACCAGATGACCGGCCAGCCTGAATGGCTCCTGAAAGTTCCAAACTCCAGGTTCAGCTGTTCCGGGCTTTTGTTTGTAAAACCATTGGTGACAGACTGGTAAAGATATTCAAGAGTCCATCCTGATACTGCTGCATAAAAAGCAAGGATCATAAAGGCACAAACAACCCCCATGGTTCCAATCATAAACCACGGCTTGCCAGGTTTCAGCTTGAGGAATGCACCTACAGCATTTCGCTGGGTATTCCTGCCAATGGTGAATTCCGAAAGCATTACAGGTATACCGATCAGCAATACAAATCCCAGATAGATAAAAAGGAATGCTCCTCCTCCGTTTTCACCGACAACATACGGGAACCGCCATATGTTCCCCAATCCGATCGCAGAACCCGCAGCAGCTGCGATAACTCCTATATTACTTGTGAAGCTATCCCTGCCGGAACTACTGATTTGTGCCATAATGCTAAAATAAAAGTCGCCAAACGGAATATAATCTAATTTCTGTCAGTGCAATTCAGGTCTTCAAAGGCAACCTTTAGCCTTTCAATCATGGCTGTTTCACCTGACCTTAACCAGACCCGTGGATCGTATTTCTTCTTATTCGGTTTATCCGGTCCTTCCGGGTTTCCGATCTGTCCCTGGAGATAATCATGATTGGCCTTTTCATATGCCCTGACACCATCCCAGAAAGCCCACTGCGTATCGGTATCAATATTCATTTTGATAACTCCATAGCTGACAGCTTCCCTTATTTCCTCCCTGGTGGATCCGGATCCGCCATGAAATACAAAATTGACCGGCTTGTCAGGAAGACGATATTTTTCTGCAATATACTTCTGGGAATTATCCAATATTTTCGGAGTTAGCTTTACATTACCCGGCTTATAAACTCCGTGTACATTTCCAAATGCGGCAGCAATAGTAAAATTATCGCTAACTTTCTTTAGCTCCTCGTAGGCAAATGCCACTTCTTCGGGCTGGGTATAGAGCCTTGTACTATCCATACCGGAATGGTCAATCCCGTCTTCTTCCCCACCTGTTACACCAAGCTCTATTTCAAGGGTCATGCCCATCTTGCTCATTCTCTCAAGGTATTTCTTGCTTGTTTCAATATTTTCTTTGATAGGTTCCACTGAAAGGTCGATCATATGCGAGCTGAACAATGGCCTGCCATATTTGGCAAAATGCTTTTCTCCGGCATCAAGCAAACCGTCAATCCAGGGAAGAAGTTTCCTGGCACAATGGTCAGTATGCAGAATCACTGCAATCCCATACATTTCTGCAAGGTGATGAACATGTTTGGCACCTATAATACCACCCATGATGGACGCCTTTTGTTCATCGTTAGATATCGCTTTACCAGCCCAGAAAGCTGAGCCTCCATTAGAGAACTGGACGATAACAGGAGAATTTACAACCTTTGCAGCCTCCATTACTGCATTCACAGAGTTTGTGCTGACTACATTCACTGCGGGAATGGCATACCCGTTTTCCTTAGCTATCCGGAACAATTCCTGGACTTTGTCGCCTGTCTGGACTCCGGGTTTTACTCTATCGAGAACTTTTTCATGCATAATATGAATATTTTGTGGATTAATAATCAGATTTCAAGCTTAAAACAATCCCGCAAATTTAGAAGATTATCTTGTAAAGCATATTATTATGATCTAAATTTTCTGCTAAAAATAAATCCGTTGCCAGGGGCCGGCTTAACATTATCAGGTACCAGTTACGAAGTGCGAGGTGCTGGTATATGAGCCCGGTAGCATGCTACCCCCCCCAACCGGTAACTCGTAATCCGCAACTCTTTCATTCATTAATGCAAAAATCTTGCGTTTATCGGTCTCAAGGCATAAAAAATGAATCCCTATATTGTAATTATTATGTATTTTCATCCTTCATTCAATGAAAATCCTGCGGCAATGGTTCAATATAAAATAGTATTATCCGTATCTTTTTTAATGACCTTGATATGGTCAGGATGCACGGTAGATAATCCCCCCGTTTACACAGGAGCTTACCTGCAAAACAGGGACCCCCTGATCCAGATTCCATACCTTCAACTGCCTCTTGGAAGCATTCGGCCCGAAGGCTGGATGCTGGAACAGCTGTATCAGATGCGTGAAGGTTTAACCGGGCATCTCGATGAAGAATACTCCCGGGTAATCGGTCAGAGGAACGGCTGGCTTGGAGGTGATGGTGATGGTTGGGAAAGGGGACCGTACTGGCTTGACGGGCTCGTTCCACTGGCTTTCCTGCTGGATGATCCTGAACTGAAAGAAAAGATAAAACCGTGGATTGAATGGACCCTGAACAGCCAGACCCCGGAAGGCTACTTCGGGCCGGTCCCTTTCGGAACCGAGCCGGAGCCGGAACCCGGTATCCAAAAGACCAGGAGACGCGACTGGTGGCCAAAGATGGTCATGATGAAGGTGCTGCAGCAATATTACAGTGCCACACACGACCAGCGGGTTGTTGAACTATTACTGAATTATTTCCGGTACCAGCTGGAAACCTTGCCACAAACCCCTTTGGATAACTGGTCATTCTGGGCCAACCGGAGAGGAGGCGATAACCTGATGACGGTCTACTGGCTATACAATCTGACCGGAGAAAAATTCCTTCTCGACCTTGCCGCATTGATCCACCGGCAAACCTTTCCATGGACAACCGTATTCCTCCAGGATGACTGCTACGAGGGTCCCGAAGTTTCACACCTCTATCCATACAATGTCGGTAACAAATATCCATTCGACCCTGATCTGATCCGAAGGCTGTGTGTAAAGCAACTCCAGAGCTTTCATTGTGTAAACCTGGCCCAGGGTATCAAAGAACCTGTTATTTATTCCCAGCAGGATCAAAACCCGGTTTATCTTGATGCGGTGAAGAAAGCTTTCAGGGATATCAGGGAATATCACGGGCAACCCCAGGGAATGTACGGTGGCGACGAACCTATGCACGGCAACGATCCTACACAGGGAATAGAGCTCTGCTCAGTGGTTGAGTTAATGTATTCTCTTGAAAACATGCTTCAGATTACAGGTGATATCCAGTTCGCCGATCACCTTGAAAAGATTGCCTATAATGCTCTCCCGGCTCAGGTTAAATCCGATTTTTCTGCCCGCCAGTATTTTCAATGTGCAAACCAGGTGATGTTGACCCGGCACAGGCATAACTTTTATGAAGAGGATTATCATGGGGGGACAGATCTCTGTTTCGGGCTGCTTACAGGCTATCCTTGCTGTACATGCAATATGCACCAGGGCTGGCCAAAATTTATTCAGAATTTGTTTTATGCCACACACGACCGTGGAGTAGCTGCATTGATGTATGCACCATGCAGCGCCACTGTTATGGTAGCGGACAACATACCCGTAATGATCACAGAAAAAACCTGGTTCCCGTTCGATGAAAATATTGAATTCACAATTGAATGCAGGGACAGTGTTTCCTTTCCATTTCAACTCAGGATACCAGGATGGTGCGACCGGGCAGAGATCAGATTAAATGGTGAATTGTTCAGTAATCCCTTCAGGGGGACTATAACTACCATCGACAGGGAATGGAATGACGGGGATATATTAATCCTCACTCTCCCTATGGACATCTCGTATAGCAGGTGGGTTGAAAATTCAGTGGCCATTGAACGAGGCCCTCTTGTCTATGCATTAAAGATCAGGGAGGAATGGACAGAGAAAGATGATAATGACAGGTTTGGAAAATACGAAGAAGTACGGCCACTCGATCCGTGGAATTACGGACTGCTTGAAAGCAGTCTCCAGGATCCGGAAAATGGTTTTAAAGTTATCAGAAACGATACAAGGCACGATCAACCCTGGACACTTGATCATGCCCCGGTTAAGATCATGACCAGGGGCAAGATCATTCCCGACTGGAAACCATACCGGGAAATGGCCGGGCCGTTGCCTCACAGTTTACCCCTGCTGCATCTGCAGGATAAGGAAGCAGTAGAAATTACCCTTATCCCCTATGGCTGTACAAAACTCAGGATAACTGAATTCCCCGTGGTCAGGTAAAGATCAGAATGGATAACCGATTGCAACATTAAACTGGGGCTTGTTTTTCGGTAAATATCCGGCCGGGTATCTTGTCGGATCGGAAATTTTAATCCCCATATCGAGCCTCATGATGAAAAAACTAAAATCCATACGGACACCTATCCCTGTGCCAACAGCCAGTTGTTTGTAAAATGAATTCAACCTGAACAAAGCACCCTCCCTGTCATCCTCTTCTCTGATAGCCCATATGTTCCCGGCATCCAGGAAAAAGGCCCCCTCTAGGATCCAGAATAACTTAAACCGGTATTCAATATTTCCTTCCAGCTTAATATCGGCCGTCTTATTCGGATAAACACTGGTGGTATCAAAATAGGTTCCCGGCCCGAGATCCCTTACCGGCCATGCCCTGATACCGTTTGCACCACCCGAGTAGTATTGCTTTTCAAACGGGATGGCAATGGCATTTCCGTAGGGATAAGCCGCCCCGGTAAAAAACCTGAAAATAAGTCTTGTTTTGCTTTCCAGCATATGATAGTACCGTATATCCAGATCACCTTTTACATATTGGGCATATTCATTTCCAAAGAGCGAAAAATATCCTTCCTCATTCGCCTTCCCAAAAGCTGTATTGACTCCTGATATCAGATTTCCGGCTTGTTCAATGTTTGAACGTATGTATAGGTAATTTCTTAATTTATTGATATCCTGATTGTTATATATAAAACTGTAGGTTGTTGCAATGATCAGCCGGTCCTCATAACTGTGCCTCAGATAGGTATCCCTTATCTGGTCCCAAAAAGCATCGGAGCGATCAATCATATTAACATAGTTCAATTCAAATGGGTGCATTATATGAAACATCGTTCTCGAGGCCTGCCAGTTATAGCCCAAAGCAGTATTGGCCAGGCTCCTTTCATAATCAGGTCTGTTCTGGTAATTATACGAAATGGATATGCTTGTTTTGGGATTGAATTTCCGGATAAAATTCTCAGTCTTGAATGGCAACAGGAATTGGGGCACTGTAATTTTTGTTTCTGCACCCAATTCAACCATTTTATCAAAGCCGCTCTCATCAATTTTCTTAAGTGACTCCAGTGCTCCCTTGATTCTAAAGTTCAGCGCTTCTGCACCTCCGAAAAGGTTTCTGTGCAAATAACTTAAATTGCCCGCCACACCAATATTTCCGGATGAGTTGGTACCTTCCAGCTCTATTGTGTACGATTGCAAATTACTCGGCGATAATTGAATATAACAGTCTATTGGATATACATCCCGCACGACATCATCGTAGGGATCAATCTCAACAAACTGAATATTTACCAGCTTAAATATGTGGAGCGAAGCAAGGTGCTTATAGGATTGGGTAACATCATCAATGCTGTATATCTGATCCGGAAGAATATAAATAGATTGGGAGATTACCTTTGGATTGGTATTCAGCTTGTCCTGAAAATAAAATTCAAACTCCTTGTATTCCATGATCTCAAGCTTATTCCTGTATTCCTCAAAACTGAGTAATGCCTGTTTCTGGTCAAAGTCAGGAAATACATATACATTATTGATTTTATACTTGCGATGCGGAACCTGCTTGTAATATCCCTCTTCATCCTTAAATTGATATTTGTTGAGAACAACAGAAATCTTAGCCTGCATTGTCGTCCTTGAAGAATCGGCCTGAAACTGGATATTCTCCGGGTTGAAATTATAATATCCGTATTGTTTAAGGTATGCTTCTATTCTTGAGCGCTCCTGCTGCAATAGATCCAGGTCAAACAATGATCCTTTTTTGACCAATGCTTCGGATGTGTCGTCCAGGATTAATTGCTTCAGGGTCGTATCTAAGAAAATATAATTAATCTCAGATATGGTATAGGGCTCTCCTGATTTTACATTATAATGAACCGCTGCTTTTTGTTTCGAGAACCGTGTTGAATCCTTCACCTGTGCATAATAAAAACCTTTGTTTCTAAGGTAAAGATTGATTCTTTCCCTGTTTTTATCCACTTCATATTCATTCCACAGGACGGGTTCCTCACCAATTTTTTTCAGCCATCGGTTCACACCGTTGTCTTTATCACCCGACAAGTTATATAAGCCCAGGTAAAACTTCAGGCCAAGCATCCTTCTGTTAGGTTTGGGCCTTATATAACTATTCAGCTCATTTCTGTCGATGTCACGGTTATCAATTTTGGATTTATATTTGTTCAGCAAATATTCATCTTCAGGCACATGCTTCGTGCTGCTGCAGGAAGAGAGGATATAAACCAGGCAGGTAATACATGTGGTTGTAATAGCTATCCTGCGAAATAAATATTTATATACCTTGCCCATTATTGTAGCAAATATAATTAACTTCACTCACAGTCATTTAACATGATTCAAAAAGTGATCAGCAAACCGGATATCAAATTAATACGTTCACTGGCCTTTAAAAAGTATCGGGTAAAGCACGGATTATTTGTTGCAGAGGGAGAAAAAATCATTTCTGAAATGCTTCGGGACGGGAACAGCAACACCCGATACAGAATACGGCAGATATTTAGCACCGGTGATTGGGAGCCGGCTTACCAGATACAAACAACCACCTTCCCGGAAGTAGTGCAAATAACAGATAAGGAACTGAAAAAGTGCTCATTACTCAGCACTCCCAATAAGGTTTTGGCCATCGTTGAAATTCCTGTCACTTCTCTCACTATCCATGAATCCGGGCAGGGAATTACCCTTGTATTGGATGCCATAAGAAATCCGGGCAACCTGGGTACGATCATCAGGATCGCACATTGGTTTGGCGTTAAAAATATTGTCTGTTCTGATGACTCGGTCGATCTGTATAATCCAAAAACCATCCAGTCCACTATGGGATCATTTTTAACCGTTAAGGTCCATTATGTTAACCTGACAGAGTACCTTGGCCGTGTCAGGGAGAAAAAAAACGGCATCATCTATGGCAGTTATGTGGAAGGTGAAAATATCTACACAACAGAAACAGACTCAAGTGCGGTTATTGTCCTGGGAAATGAGTCGACGGGGATAGACAAACAACTGGATCAATTCATCGATAAAAAAATCCATATCCCTTCCTTTTCAGATGAAGACAAACCCGACTCCCTGAATGTTGCTGCCGCAGCTGCAATAATTGTTTCAGAGTTTCTTCGAAATCAATTGCCGTCGGTTTCAACCGACAGATAAGGATTGAATATAAAATCAGAATTGATGGCCGGATATCTGTCTCAACAACAGACCCGTTGGCTGAAGCTAACAGCAACTGGCTCTGCCTATTCAAAGTGAAAACAAAGCATCACAACGTAGGAATTCAGCCTGTCGATAGAATTCACATATTGAGGAAAGCCTTCCGCCGGATCATCGACCAGCACATCACGCATTCCAACGGAAAGTTTTAACTCGGGTGAGAATTTAAAATATTGCAGGTAAAAATCAACCCCGAAGCCAATTTCGAAATATATATCAAAAGGCTTCAGCCTGACATAAATATCTGAACCTTCTTCATAGTCTTTCCGGGCAGCCAGGTCATACCTCACGTTGGCACCTGCCACAAAATAGGGACGGTAATTATTTACCCTCTTCGATTTGTACTTGATCAATAAAGGGAAATCGAGGAAATTCGATTCGAGTTGCATCCCTGTGTCAAAGACAGAGTCCACAAAAAAGTTGAGGGTTCTTTGACCAAATGTTATTCCGGGCAGAAACCTCAGGCCGAAGTACTCGCCAAGTCGAAGTTCCGATACAATACTCACCTGGAATCCAGGTGCGATACTGCTGACATCTGCAAAATAACCTGTGGTTCCGGGCCCCGGCCGCCTGATCCCAAAATCCATAGTGTTCAATCCCACCGTAAACCCGAAATGGATCATTTTAAAGTCAAAATCCGGATTGTTCTGAACTCTTGCTACCTGGGCCTGTGAATTCCACACTAACAATAGCAGCAATAATATGATCAGGGTTTTTCTCAAATGGATGTTGTAGTGTTTTGATTTAAACGGCGTTCAGGAACAGTTATTATTAATAGACAGAGATATCACTCTGATTTTCCATTCAGGATTTTTTCAAGGGATGAATTGTACTCCTTTTTTACATCACTGATGAATGCAAACGAAAGATCGTCAATCCTGAGCTCACCCTTGGTGACATGTCCTAATGCTAAAAACGGGAAGTCCCTGTCAATCATAAAATCAATAAAATCTGTCTCTTTGGAACGCGACACCGAAACAATGATCCTGCTTTGGGCTTCCCCGAATAAAAACGCATCTATCCTTATTTCGGCAGGTGTAGTAATATCAAATCCCAGATCACGAGGCATGGCCGATTCAACCAGGGCAACAAATAATCCACCATCCGACACATCGTGTGCAGAGCGAATAAGGTTGGTCCGGATCAATCCTTTTACCACATCCTGAACCGCATATTCAAAATCGAGATCAAAGACAGGTGGAGGACTTTTCTTAACATTATGGTGGGTATACAGGTATTGTGAGCAAGCTATATCATTGATTGATTTCCCAATTAAAAAGATCACATCGCCCTTTTCTTTGAAGGCCAGGGTCATCTGGTGGTTCTTATTTTCCAGTATCCCCAGCATACCGATGACCGGCGTTGGAAATACGGGTTCAGTTTTGTTGTCGATCGTAGCCTGGTTATAAAAACTGACGTTTCCGCCTGTAACAGGTGTCTGAAATTTCCTGCACGCTTCGCCCATGCCTTTCACTGCCTCTGAGAACTGCCAGTAGACCTCAGGATTGTAAGGATTGCCGAAGTTCAGGCAATTGGTGATGGCCACCGGTTCAGCGCCACTGCAAACCAGGTTCCGGGCCGCTTCCGCAACAGCTATCATGGTACCTATTTTCGGATCTGCATGAACATATCTCCCGTTGCAATCAGTAGTCAGCGCCAGTGCGGTCTGGGTACCCTTGATATTCACTATGCCCGCATCAGATGGAAAATTGGTGGCAAGGTTATTGGTCCTGACCATGGTGTCGTATTGTTCAAACACCCACTTTTTGGAAGCAATATTCGGATGTCTCACCAGTGAACAGGCAACTTCCTTAATATCTTCAGGAACCGGAATATCGTCGATATTGAATTCCTTAAATTCCTTGTAATATGCGGGCTCTTTTATTTCCCTGTCATACTGCGGCGCCCCCCCTCCCAACACAAGAGATGAAGCCGGCACTTCGGCCACAAGCTCCTCACCAATATAAAATTCCAGTTTATTCTCTTTAATCACTTCACCTATGATCTCACAGTTGAGGTCCCACTTATCAAATAATGCCTCAACCTCTTTTTCCCTGCCTTTTTCAACCACAACCAGCATCCTTTCCTGGGATTCTGACAACAGTATCTCCCAGGCTTCCATATTTTGCTGCCTCATGGGAACTTTGCCAAGGTCGATGCGCATTCCATGTTCACCTTTTGCCGACATCTCTGATGTGGAACATATAATGCCTGCTGCCCCCATATCCTGCATGCCGACCACTGCACCGGTTCTGTTCAGTTCGAGTGTGGCTTCAAGAAGCAATTTTTCCATGAATGGGTCTCCAACCTGGATTGACGGAATGTCATCGCCCGAATCTTCAGTGATATCGGCTGAGGCAAAAGTAGCTCCGTGAATGCCATCTTTCCCTGTGGAGGATCCAACGATATAAACAGGATTTCCTACACCTTTGGCCACGGCCGATATTAGCTCATCGTGCCTGACCAGGCCAACCGACATGGCATTCACCAAAGGATTCATATAATAACTGTCGTCGAAGAAAACCTCACCGCCAACAACAGGTACTCCAAAGGAGTTGCCATAATCGCCAATTCCCTTTACGACTCCCCTTATCAACCATTTTGTACGATCCTTATTCAAATCGCCGAATCTTAAAGAGTTCAGCTGGGCTACCGGACGGGCTCCCATAGTGAATATGTCACGGTTAATCCCACCAACGCCTGTTGCCGCACCCTGGTATGGTTCGATGGCACAGGGATGATTGTGGGATTCAATTTTAAAGGCACAGGCCAGTCCGTTACCGATATCCACCAGTCCGGCATTTTCCTCACCTGCTTCGGCTAATAAATTCTTTCCTTCCCGGGGAAGGGTTTTCAACAGTTTGATCGAGTTCTTATAGGATGCATGTTCCGACCACATAACAGAATAAATGGATAACTCTGTGAAATTGGGGATCCTTCCCATGAAATCCCGGATCATTTGGAACTCCTCGGGTGTAAGACCCAATTCCTTAGCAGTTTGAACAGTTACTTCCATGAAAAAATTATTTGAATGAAACTCCCTGACAAATATAGTTTTATTTTATCTAAATCCTGATCAGATTATCCCGATCCCGACAATTAGTACCGGGGACATCCGGTAATGCAAATCACAGGAATTTGCTAATTTTGCCCGAACATCAATAATCTCATGAAAAAAATAGCCATGATTACCGGTGCAACCGCAGGCATCGGATATGCAACTGCCTCTCTCCTGGCCCGGAACGAGTTCAACGTTATTATAACGGGTCGTAGAGGTGATCGTCTGAATACACTGAAAAACAAACTATTAGATGAAACAGAAGCTGAGATTTATCCGCTCGTCTTTGATGTGCGCAGTCATGATGCGGTTATAAAAGCTCTCGGATCCCTGCCTGAAGACTTTCAGAAAATCGATGTCCTTGTGAATAATGCCGGAGGCGCTGAGGGACTTGACCTCTTCCACGAAGCAAACCTGGAGGATTGGGAAACCATGATTGATGCCAATGTGAAAGGATTGTTATACATGAGCCAGGAGGTTGCAAAAGGAATGGTGAAAAGAAACAGCGGTCATATCATTAATATTGGCTCGGTCTCAGGGAGAGAAGTGTATGAAAAAGGAAGTGTATACTGCGCTACAAAATTTGCAGTGGATGCACTTAGCCGCGGAATGAGGATCGACCTGCTCAAACACCATATTAGGGTGACCAATATTGAGCCGGGGATGGTGGAAACGGAATTCAGCCTGGTGAGACTGAAGGGCGATAAAGAAAAAGCTGCCAAAGTATATGAGGGATTTACCCCGCTTTATGCAGAAGATATCGCCGAGGCTGTTTTATTTGCGGTTAGCAGGCCGGCTCATGTCAATATCAATAATATGTTGATCATGCCAACAGCCCAGGCCTCTGCAACTTACCTGAATCGTGAGTAGTAAATCGAGGATAAGGGGTCAGGGATCCAAGGGGTTAAAGGGCTGAGTGGTGTTTGGAAATTGAGGTTTGTTCAGGACATTCTGCTTTTCTTCTGACTTCTAATAATATTAATTCTTAAAAATTATGTACAGCTACGATTATTTAAACGATTTCTCATCAAAGCTTTTTCAGAAAATGGGTTGCAGCGAGAAAGATGCCAGGTCGGTTACCAAAGTTTTCCTTGCGGCAGAACTTCGGGGGCTTGCCTCTCATGGAATGATCAGGATAATAGATTATTATCACCTGAAGAAAGTTAACAGGATCAATACCAAACCCAACATCAGGATAGTTCATGAAAGTCCGAGTACTGCAGTGGTGGATGCAGACAATGCCATTGGTATGGTCGGTGCAGAGGCATCGATGAAAATAGCCATTGCAAAGGCAAAAAATGCAGGTACCGGCTGGGTATCAACCAGGAATTCAAACCACTTTGGTATAGGATGCTATTGGGCCATGATGGCCCTGGAACATGATATGATCGGTATAACCATGACCAACGCAAATCCCATGGTTGCACCCCCCGGTTCACTGGAAAAACTTCTTGGCACCAATCCAATCGCTGTTGCCATCCCGGCTTTAAAACAACCACCCTTCGTCGCCGACTTTTCTACCACTGCCATTGCTCGCGGGAAACTTATCCTGGCTGCCAAAAAAGGAGAAAAGATACCCTTTGGATATGTGCAGGATGCACAGGGAAATCCCAGCGATGATCCTGATATCTTAAGCAAAGGAGGTGCCATGCTCCCTCTGGGTGGTGACCTGCAGCACGGAAGCCATAAGGGTTCCTGCCTGGCCTCAATAGTCGATATCTTTTCGGCTGTTTTTTCCGGGGCAAACTTCGGTCCTTTCGTCCCACCCACCGGTGCCTTTGCGCCAGTTCCCGAAAATCAGGTAGGGAAAGGAATGGGACATTTCTTTGGTGCAATGCGTATTGATGGTTTTCAGCCGGCCGAAGAATTCAAGGCCGGTATGGACCTGTGGATAGAGACTTTCAGGAATGCCCGTAGCATTGACGGACAGCGTGTAATCATTCCCGGCGACATGGAAAGGGATATGGAACAGAAGATTGGGAAGGAGGGTATTAATGTTATACCTAAAGTAGCAGCCGAATTGAAGGAAATTGCGGATGAATTGGGAGTCGAGTTTGAAATCAAATCGTGAATCGAATCACGCTTTAAAATCGATTCACATAACCGAGGTGAACCTTTGCATTCCCGATATTTATAGGATTACCCAGCTGCCGGCCTATGGCATAGTTTATCGTAAAGATCCCGGCTCTCGTTTGCAGGTTCAAACCGGCACCGAATGCTATTGGGGTATCATCAACCCGATCCTCCGGAATTTCCTTTTTATAGTATCCACCATCGAAAAACAGGTACATGCTTGAGTTACGTTCAAATAAAAACCGCATCTCCAGGGTTCCAAGAATATAGCTTGAAGCATAGATTGAGTTCTCATCAACACCCCGGATGTTATGAATACCACCCAACCGGAACAGTTCATTTTTAAAAAGCCTTTGATTCTGTATATGTCCCGACAAATTTCTGACGTGGATGGCCCATCTGGCTCCTACCGGGACAAAAAGCGACACCTCACCTTCGAACCGGAACTGGGTTGATCTCAGGTCAACATCTTCATAAACTGCATCGCTCACATTTGAATTCTTTCGGATCTTCTTCGATCCTAATGCCATATCAGCGCCGGCCATAACACCCCTTCGCGGATTAAACATATAGTCGAGCCTGTTGATGTACAAACCCAATCCATATAATGTGGTGTTAAGGTCAGAAAAAGGGGGTAAATAGAACAGCTCTTCATCCCCATTCACAAGCGACCGGTTGGTTTGCAATTCGTAAAAAATCCTGAAATAATTTGATCCTTTCAGAAAAAATCGAAATTCCAGTTCCGGATTAACCGTCAGATAACTGGTATCCTGTTTAAGCAAGTGAAACTGTGCACCCATTCCGACCGAGGATGAAAACAGGTAAGGATAGGCACCCCTCACATTCAGCTCCTGGGTAAATGGTTCAAGTTTTTTCCAGTGTATATACATTGATTCTCCATGTCCGAAAGAGTTGAGAAGTAAAAGGTTCAGGTCGCCCGTTATTAAAAGTTTACCTGTCTTTTCATGGTTCGGAAGGATCCCGACGATACCATTGAACTGGTTGGCCCTGGCTTTTTCAAGATAAGTATATACATCTGCTTTATCCTTAAAAAACTCAATTTCATTGGGTTTTATCTCCCTGAGAAATGTAGTTTCATCAATCCGGTTGGTGATCTCCCTTAACTGACGCTCATTATACAAATCCCCTTCCCCAAGTCCAATTTGTTTTTCAATATAATGAGATGAAATATTTGCACTTCCCTTAATAATTATACTATCGATAATGATCATGGGACCCATATCAAGAATCATTTCCCCGGAAAAATATTGATTACTGAAACTCAAATCCCTTATCCGTATAGATGCAAAAGGGTAACCATTATTTTCACACACCGTTATGATCCTTTGCTGAGCCACAATGATTTCTTCCGGCGAGATCCCGGAATCCCTGAATTTGTTTCTATTGATCCTTGCTTTTCGCAGGATGTGCCGGTCAATCGAATCGAAGGAAAGCAGGGCCCATTCATACCTGGGTCCCTCATGCATATAAGCTGTTATCTGTGTTGTGTCATAATCGATACTGTCGATGCTCGCTGCGAGATATCCATCCTGATGATGCTCCTTTAACAGCTTATGTAATTCGATTCGAATAAGATTTGAATCGGGAAAAGCAGCCGGGCTGAATAATTCTGTTTTTAAACCCGGATCATCAGTATATATTAAATATAATGGCAATAATTCGTCCTGAGCATCGATATATAACCCGATGAGAAGGCAGCAAAATATTGTTCCTATCCGTTTAAAAATAATTCGCACAGGACCGATGCAATTAATCGTTTATCAATTATACAGGAAACGTACCGGCGGGTGAAATAGTATACCAGGAGACTGGTTGCTGAGATTTTACTGGTTCATAAATCCCTGGTTCTTAATGACTTTCAGAAATTCCTTCGAAAAATGTACATTATCCTTTTGGGTGTACCTGTTATCGGTAAAAACCTGGGCCAGGGTCTCTTTATTGTTGATCTCCAACAATTCGCGGGTCAGCTCACTCTCCTCTTTTTCCTTATACAATCTATCAATATCTTCTTCTTCGTAATCGGTATACTGCTCATGGTGAACAACTGCTTCCAGCGGAAGGCGGTCGGTAACAGGAGGCTCCTCATCCGGATAACCTGCAGAGAGGCAGGCTACCGGGACAACATGTTTCGGCAGTTTGAGTATCTGAATGATCCTTTCAGCCATATAGGTGGCCGTTCCGAGGTAACATATTCCGAGGCCATGAGCTTCAGCTGCCAGCGCAACATTCTGTGAAACAAGCAATGCATCGATGGCCGCCGTGAAAAACGAGAGATAGTTATCGTAACCAGGATTTGCCTTTCTCCGGAGGCACCATTTATTGAACCGGTTGAAATCGGCACAGAAAGTAAGGTGTAACGGCGCCTGTAACACCATGTCCTGCTTAAAATGCGCCTCCCATAATTGCCTGCGCATCTCCTCTTCCCGGGTAACAATGATGGAATAAACCTGCATATTTCCAGTGGTTGATGCCCGTGTACCGGCAGCAAGTAGTTGGTTCAGAATATCTTCTGAAACAGGTGTATTTTTGTACTTTCGAATGGATCGGTGATTGAAGATTGTTTCTAGCATTATGTAAGAAATTTTAGTTAGCTTTCAAAGATAAATAAATCATCATGACATCCAGAGTTATTAACAGGTGATTGTTAATGATGATTTAACAAAAAAATAATCATACTGACAAAAATCAGGTGTTTTAATGATTAACTTTGGGTCCTTTATTCATGAATAAATTAAATATATAAAATCTTATACTATGAAAAGAAAACTACGTTATTTCTATTTTGCACTCATTGCATTGATTGCAAGCACTTTTATCCTGCCTGTTAATGCACAGGATATGGTCATTACAGGAACTTTTGATGGACCACT
>CAYZEZ010000061.1:0-19315 GCA_964477295.1 uncultured Bacteroides sp.
ACTTGCTTCAGTGGTCCCGTTCCCAGTCAGACAGGATAAAATTCAATCCTGCTGAGCTGGATCTCTTTGAAGTCATCGACGACTGCCAGCATATGCTGAATGCTTCACTTAAAAAGAAGGAAATATCATTCACGTCCGGGATCCCTGAAGGAACCATTTTATTTGCCGACAGGAATATGGTCAATACTATAGTCCGAAACCTGCTGAACAATGCAATAAAATTTACGCCCGAGCAGGGTAGTATTACAATATCACACGAGATCCAGGGCCAAAATATTTCCATTCACATTTCGGATAATGGCATTGGTATGGAACAGGAAGTTATTGACAACCTGTTTAAATTAGAACAGTTTTATTCAACATCGGGAACGGAAGGTGAATCAGGTACAGGGCTGGGGTTGATCATTTGTCAAGATTTCATAAGAAGGCACAATGGAGATATTTCCATTAAAAGCAGCCCCGGAAAAGGCAGCACCTTTACATTTACACTTCCATTGCAGGAAACAAATTAATTATTATTATTTCAAAGAAAATGAAATGTATTTATTAGGTCTCGACATAGGCAGCTCTTCGGTTAAGGCCTCTATTATTTCTGCTGATACCGGACTAACAAAGGCATCTGCTTTTTACCCGAAACAGGAAATGGAAATCATGGCTGAGTCGGCAGGATGGGCGGAACAAGAACCGGAGACATGGTGGAAAAATGTTAAACTTTCAATACAGGATGTACTTCAGACCTCCGGCATTAAATCAGACCATATACTGGGAATCGGCCTCTCTTATCAGATGCATGGCCTTGTCATTATTGATAAGGATCACAAACCATTGAGGCCTTCCATTATTTGGTGCGACAGCAGGGCTGTTGGCATCGGGGACAAGGCAATAGCTGAATTGGGACAGGTGGAGTGCCTGAGAAGCCTGCTAAATTCTCCTGGAAATTTTACCGCATCCAAACTCAAATGGGTACAGGAAAATGAACCGCAAATTTATGAGAAAATATATAAAATGATGCTTCCGGGTGACTACGTAGTTATGAAACTGACCGGAGAGATCAATACAACCATTTCAGGATTGTCTGAAGGGATCTTCTGGAATTTTGAATCAAATACCATTGCTGATTTTCTTCTTAAGCATTATGGAATAGATCCGTCGCTTATTCCGGGTATTGTTCCCACCTTTTCTGAACAGGGAAAGGTCAGCAAACAAATCGCCAAAGAGCTTGGATTGAAAGAAGGTACACCGGTTACGTATCGTGCAGGAGATCAGCCCAACAATGCCTTTTCGCTCAATGTCCTTAATCCCGGGGAGATTGCAGCTACAGCAGGCACTTCAGGAGTTGTTTATGGAGTAAGTGATGAAATTAAATATGATCCCGAATCAAGGGTCAATACTTTTGCCCATGTAAACCATAATGAAGATAATCCCCGACTCGGTGTGTTATTATGTATTAATGGAACAGGCATTCTCTATAGCTGGCTGAAACGGAACATGGTATTCTCAGACGTGGATTACAATGAAATGAACGATCTTGCCGAGGGCGTTCCTGCAGGTGCCAAAGGGCTGACCATTCTTCCTTTCGGGAATGGAGCTGAACGGATGCTGAACAATAAAGACCTGGGATGCTGTATTGGTAATCTGAATTTCAATATTCATTCCAATGCTTATATGATCAGAGCTGCTCAGGAAGGTGTGGTTTTTGCATTCCAATATGGAATGGAGATAATGAAAACAACTGGAATTCAGCCAAGCATAATCAGGGCCGGTAATGCAAATATGTTCTTAAGTCCGGTTTTCCGTGAATCACTGGCCAATATGACAGGTGCCCTCATTGAATTATACGATACCGACGGATCCCAGGGTGCTGCTAAAGGAGCCGGAGTAGGCTGCGGTTATTATTCCGGCTTTGAAAGTGCTTTTAGCAGCCTGAAAAAACTACAGGTTATTGAACCTAATGAATCCAGTCGAAAGCAGATTGCAGAAGCCTATGGGATATGGCTGAATGAGCTTAAAATGCATCAAAGAAATACAAAGTTAAAGTAAATTTAAATAACATATAACTAATCAGATATGAACTATTTAACAGGAGACAAAGAGTACTTCCCGGGAATTAATAAGATACTATTTGAAGGCCCGGAATCAAAAAACCCTCTTGCTTTCAGGTTTTATGACGAATCAAGAAAGATAGGCGGGAAATTAATGAAAGATCATTTTCGTTTTGCAGTGGCCTACTGGCATACACTCACAGGAACAGGGGGCGATCCGTTTGGAGGAGAAACCAAAGATTTCCCATGGGCAACTGCCAATGATCCAATTCAGTTTGCAAAAGATAAAATGGATGCCGCCTTTGAGTTCATAACCAAAATAGGTATCCCATTTTATTGCTTCCATGATTTTGATATAGTTGAAGAGGGAGACAGCATACTGGAATCTGAAAAGCGACTCAACACCATGGTGAATTATGCAAAGGAAAAGCAGGCCGCTTCGGGTGTTAAACTGCTCTGGGGCACTGCCAATCTCTTTTCTCATAAACGGTACATGAACGGGGCTGCAACCAATCCTGATTTCCCGGTCATCACATTCGCTGCAACGCAGGTAAAAAATGCTCTTGATGCTACCATTGCACTTGGAGGTGAAAATTATGTGTTCTGGGGTGGCCGCGAGGGTTACATGTCGCTGCTAAACACCGAAATGAAAAAAGAATTAGACCACCTTGCGATGTTTCTGGGGATGGCCAGGGATTATGCACGCAAACAGGGATTTAAAGGCACCTTCCTGATTGAGCCCAAACCAATGGAACCTTCGAAACACCAGTATGATTTCGATGCAGCAACTGTTATCGGATTCCTTAATAACTATGGCCTTTCAGGTGATTTTAAGTTGAATGTTGAGGTGAACCATGCCACACTGGCCGGACATACTTTCCAGCATGATTTACAGGTTTCTGCTGATGCCGGTCTCCTGGGAAGCATAGATGCCAACAGGGGCGATTACCAGAATGGATGGGATACCGATCAATTCCCAATTAACATCTATGAATTGGTTGAGACCATGCTCGTGATCCTGGAGGCAGGGGGATTTACTACCGGAGGCATCAATTTTGACGCTAAAACCAGGAGGAATTCAACCGATCTGGAAGATATTTTCATTGCACATATCGCGGGAATGGATGCCTTTGCCAGGGCGCTGATCATCGCTGATGACATCCTCGCGAATTCAGAATACAGGTCACTCAGGAAAAAGAGGTATGCCTCATTTGAGTCGGGCAACGGAGCTGCATTTGAGAAGGGGCAACTGACCCTTGAAGATATGCGGCAAATTGCCCTTAAGTACGGTGAACCTGAGCAGATTTCAGCTAAACAAGAGCTGTTTGAAGCACTGATCAATCATTATATTTAGGACGGAAGTATTAATTGCTGTCTGTTTTAGCTGGCGGACCCGGAATGGCTCAACTGAACCTTGGGTATTAGCCAGCTCATAATCTGTCGGTTAAAACCAACAGCAATTAATTACTCATTCTCCGTTGTTCTGAGATAACTGAACGTATTGGAGAAATTATCCTTTCAAGCAACCGCCTGTTATCCGTTAAAATCTCTGCTTTACCCTGCATCTCCTGATCAAACGGAATTTCAACATCGTATAATGTGGATAAACCATTTGGGAGAGCGACTTCAACCACATATTCACGATCATCAGGCACAAGGCTGATATTGCTTACAATGCCCTGAACCATACCATATTCAAGGTAAGGATAATTATCGATCCGGATGTTTACGCGCTGATCCAGATCTACCTTGCCAGCTCCTTCAAGAGATAAATTAATTCTCCCGATAATCTTCCCCTGGTCTTTGGGGATAATAGTCATCACTTTATCACCTTCCCTTACATTCTGGTTTTCACTATAATATGCGGTAAAAGAGACCATTCCTTCAATGGGAGCTGTAAGGATGAATTTTTGTTTCCAAATCGAAACAGCAGATATCAGGTTCTCCAATGATTCCTGCCAGTTATTCTGTTGATTCCGAAGATCCTCAGTTAATTTTAATTCCATGTCAAGAACATTCTGTTTCAGTTTTTCGATCTGTATCTCAGTAGTGGATTCATTGACCCTTGACTGCTCAAAATCAAATTCTTTATTCAGCCAGGATGTTTTGGCTTTTTCATATTCAGCTTCTGATATGACATTGTTTTGAAACAATGAGGAGTCCCTCAGGTATTGCCTTTTAACCAGGTCCAGTTCGCGCCCGAGGATGCTTGTAAGTTTCCTTAAACTCGATAAATGAATATTCTGTTGATTAAGTTCCCCTTCTATAGAATTGATTTTCTGGTTATAGTAATCCAATTCAACAAAATCCTGGTAATCTTTATGCGCCTTCAGGAAACTTGAATAAGCCGGCTGAATCTCACCAAGCAGATAATTGGAACCCAATTCAAGCTGGATGAGCATATCAAATTTTGGTATCATGTTCCGGATCTCTATGAGGATCTCATTCAAAACCAGAACATCTTTATAATCAGCCGCACTTTCAATTATCGCAAGGTTTTGGTAAGCCTCAACATACTCGTTATCCTCAACAAACAGTTTTTCTATCTTTCCATTTACCCTGGCGACGAGTGTTGCCGGTGGATTCTCAGTGGTGATAAGGATACCTGAACGATTAATGTCAGGATATTTAAATAGCCAGCTCCCACAAATAATCAATACTACAGTAATCAGAATAACCAGTATACCCCACCGGATTATCCAGCGTGGTACCTTGACAAGGATATCCTGTACCTCATCGCTCCGTATTTCAATTTTTTCAATATCGGCTTTTGTCATGTTGTATGGTCATATGTCATCCTGGACTTGTTTCAGGATCTATAAATTTAAGTTGCAGGTTGCGGGTAGTCAATGCCTAAATAGCGTTGACCTTTTTTATACTCCCAGTTCCAGTTGATTTTTAACCAGTTTATAATAGCTCCCATTTTTATCAATTAATTCCTGGTGCTTACCCTGTTCAACAATGGATCCCTTTTCAAGCACTACAATCTGACCGGCATCCTTCACGGTACTTAAACGGTGGGCCACCACCACTACCGTCTTCCCGGTAAATATCTCATTAAGGTTGTTTATAATGACCTTCTCATTTTCTGCATCCAGCGAACTGGTTCCTTCATCGATGAAAAGAAATTCCGGATCTTTATATACAGCCCTGGCTATTAATAACCTTTGTTTTTCTCCTCCGCTAAGGGAATGCCCGTGTGCACCCACCCTGGTATTGTATCCATTTGGAAGGGATTCGATAAAATCCTTGACATTTGCAATTCTCACCGCACTCAGGAGTCTGGGCTTGTCGATCTGCTCATCCCCCAGGGTAATATTTTTGGCAATAGTATCTGAAAAGATAAATCCATCCTGCATGACCACCCCGCATTTATTTCTCCATTGCTGGTTACTAAGACTGGCCAGCAGTGCATCTCCAATATAAATTTCCCCTTCGGTTGGAGGGTAAAAACCAAGCATAAGCTTAATAAGTGTCGTTTTACCACTGCCGCTCACACCAACAATTGCAGTAACCTCATTTTCAGGAATCGTAAGGTTAAGCTTGCTGATCACCTTTGCTGACCGGGGACCCTCATACTGAAAGGAAAGGTCCTTTATTTCAATGTTCTTTTTATCAGGAAATATCAGCATGCTGCTCTTATCGGGCGATTCCTCGTTATCGTATTCATGGATCTCGCCTAACCGCTCCAGGCTTATCCTGGCATCCTGTGTAATGTGCATAAAATTGATCATCTGTTCGATGGGACCGTTCAACTGGCCAATAATATAACTTATCGCCAGCATCATCCCCAGGGTCATATCGCCATTAATGACTGACGTTGCAGCCAGGATGGTAATTAAGATATTCTTTGATTCATTGATAAAAACACCACCCGCTTCCTGGTACTGTTTTAGTGATAAAGTCTTTATGTTTACACGGAACAGGGTGGATTGAATATTTTCCCATTCCCATCTTTTCTGTTTTTCAGCATTGTAGAGCTTTATTTCCTGGATGCCGCTGATCAGCTGGATCAACTGGCTCTGGTTCTCAGCCATTTGCCGAAAACGCCTGAAATCCAATTCACGCCTGCGCTTCATAAAAATGCTTAACCAGAAGAAGTAGAGGGTGCTCCCGGCAACGAATAACAATAAGATCTTCAGGCTATAGATGGCCAGCACAATCCCAAATACCAGGAAATTGGCCAGTGAAAAAAGAATGTTAAGTGAAGACGTGGTGAGAAAGTGTTCTATCCGTCGGTGATCGGTAATTCTTTGAAGGATATCCCCAATGATCTTAATATCAAAAAATCCCATCGGGAGTTTCATCAGCTTGATCAAAAAGTCAGAGATCAGGAAAATGTTGATCCTGGTGCTCAGGTACAGCAAAATCCAACCCCTGATGAATTCAACCGATGCCCGTCCGATGAAAAGAACAAACTGTGCGATAAGGATCAGGTATATGAATCCAATATCCTGGTTACTTATTCCCACATCCACTATCGACTGGGTCAGAAACGGAAACAATAGCTGGAGCAGGCTCCCCAGGATTACCCCGAGAATAAGTTGTGTTATGAATTTCTTATAGGGCCTGAGATAAGAAAGCAAAAACCTTAAGTTAGTTTTTTTTATGGTTTCCCCCTCCTGCGCATAAAAATCCGGGGTAGGCTCAAGCAACAGGGCATGCCCCCTCTTTTCGCCATCCTTAACCGAACTCACCCATTGATCCATGAATTCAGCCTTACTATAATTGATCGTGCCGAAGGCAGGATCGGCAATATATACGTGATTTTTCTTTGTCTTATAAACTATGACAAAATGATTCTGCTTCCAGTGAACGATCAGGGGAAGCGGTGCCTGGTTCATAAGTTTTTCAGGTGTAAGGGATACACCTACAGTCCTGAATCCGATCGATTCTGCTGCGTCGCTTATTCCCAGCAGTGAGACCCCCTCGCGTGAAATGAAACATTTTTCCCTCAGGGTTTGAAGGTTGAATGACTTACCATAATATTTAGCGATCATTCGCAGGCAGGTTGGCCCGCAATCCATAGAATCAAGTTGTTTGAAGAATGGGAAAGACGCCATTTCACAGATGGTTACCAGCTAAAAATAACAAAATATTATTAATCCAGGTGTCTTAAAATTTTTCTGGCACGTTTGGAATATTCATTTTTTCCCTCAGAAAGAATTTCAAACTGCTCTCTGGCTGCAGGTGCATTTTCAACCCTGAGGTAACATAAACCAAGGTACCATCTGGCATCCCCAAGTATATAAACATTTCCATCGTTAATAACCTGGATGAAAGCATCAATCGCCATTTCCCACTTTTCCTGCTGGATATATATTAATCCTGCATAAAAAGAAGAATAGGAGCTATTGTTTAAACTATCAGAAAGTTGATTAAAAAACACAGCAGCGCGACTGTAATCTCCGGATTCGAACAGCTGGATAGCAAAATACAGATCATCGTCTGAACGGGTAATTTCAATGATCCTTTCAGACTGATGATAAGGTTCATAATATCTTGCAAACATCTCAGGCATTTCGGTTTGTCCTTTTAGCAATAGTATAAATGCAACGGTTATTGCCCCGGCAAGAGTAACCGCAGCTGCATACCACAAGGGAGATGGCCCGGATTTGTGAGCCTTATCCAGAGACCTCTTAAAATTCTGTAAATCAATATCTTTTGAAAGATCATGTTGCTTATATGACTGTATATCATCTTTTGCCTGCTGATCAGCGGTAACGGAAGTAAAAATCTTTTCCGATACAGAATTCAATCTTCTATACTGGTCCAGTTCACCCGCCAGCAGAGGATCCTCCCTGACTGACTTCTCAAACTCTTTGAGTTCCTCGGCAGACAATCTTCCATCTAGGTAACGATCGAAAATCTCTTTATAATCCATTGATTAAAGATTTATATCGTGGGTCATTCGTGACACTGTTGAACAAATATTTTTTACATCGGTACTTCCTGTCAGCCGTGTACTTCTCATCCTTATATCCCAAAACCTTGCAAATATCGGTAAGCGACTTCCTGTTAAAATGTAATTCAAGCACTTTCTGACAATCTTTGGAGAGTTTGCTTAAATGATATGTTAACAACTCCATCAGTTCATTATTAAGCCCATCCTCCTCATCGGGCTCCTGTACCATATTATCAAGCTGGGAGTGGTCGAGTATGTTGTAACTTTTTGACCTGATTTCCTGGTACCAGAGGTTCTTGCAAATGGCAAACAGATAGGTTGAGAAGCTACATGTAAGCACCAATTCTTTATTACGTATCTTATTGTAAACCACCATCATGGCTTCCTGAAAAATGTCCCTGGCTGTCTCTTTGTCTCCTCCCTTCAATAGAATAAACCGTTCAATCTTTACCAGCTGTATTTTATATAGATAGCGCAGAACTGAAGGATCTTCACGATATATTCCATCCATTATTTGCTCATCAGTATAATGATCCATAGCCGGATAATGAGGGATTAACTAAAGATAGAAAAAAATCAGATATTCAGGAGGGATCTTATTCCTTATCAAACTTCAGCTCAGCATTAATTTTACCACCCGTGATAACCCAGCATTCCACATCACAGGATTCAGATACATGCTTGGCTTTCACTTTGTCTCCATCCACAACATTAATGATTCTGTCTCCAACCTGATATTCTGCCTTAACCGTATAGAACTGATCGATCTTTGAATAAAGATAATAAGGGGATGTAACTGCTGTATCCACCCAATCCGTATCGTCCTCAATGTTACCTTTGAAGACTATTATTGGCACTTCGGGATAGTCATTGTTAACACTAAGATATATTATCAGGTCAGCGCTGTCGGGTTCTATTGAATAACATTCATCACAGTCCACAACGCCCATGTACTCATCACAGGCTGACCAGGACGCAAAAACCAGTATAAAGATCATTAACCTTATTAAAACAATATTTAATGTTTTGGTCTGCATTCGTTTCATAATCTTCAAAACTTACTGATTTCTTTATTTAAGTATTTCTCATTTCTTACATTGATAATGAACCTGAAAGAAAGATTAAAATGGTGTGGGGAAATATCGTTTACACTCATATTGGCATATTGATAAGACAAATTGCATACAAATCCTTCTGTCTCGTAATACAAACCTGCATTTGGTATCATCAGGGATCTTGGAGCCGGACGCCGGTCGGATCCCCGGAAGGAACCCCAGGTATACCCGGCACCAAAACCCGGTGTAAAACCAATCTGTGCATTCCCCGTTTTAAATAACTTGATATTCTTATTCAGTGAAGCAGTTAATAAACATCTCCTTTCCCAGAATTGCCATGCTGTTTCTTTCCCTTCCTCTTCAAGGACACGTATCCTGACAGGTCGTATTAGAAACTGGCTATACAATTCAAATCCGAATTTATGGTCGATCAATCCTAATCCCGGACCAATCATAACATCGTCAGTATTAAAATTTATTTCAAATCCCCCTGTAACGGCTGAAATATCAGGAAACAGATTACGACTGGCACCATTCTGCTTAAGAAGGTCAACGATCTCATCCTCCTTTTGTTCTTTCGCAATATCGAGCACATTCCTGGTACCGATATTTGTAGCATTCACATCGGCTCCGCTATCAATCAGAAGCTTAGCAATATCTTTCCTGCCATTATACACTGCAATACTCAATGCATCATAACCTCCCAGGTTTTTGGCATGAACATCGGCTCCATTATCTATCAGGAACCAGACCAAATCATAATGACCTTCCTGGCAGGCGACTATCAGCGGAGTAAAACCATACTTACCCGATGTTTCGATATCAGCCCCATACTCAACAAGCAGTTTTACCGATTCAAATGACCCAAAATAAGCTCCGATGACCATTGCACTTGAACTTAACCGATCCCGGAGAGAATGATCGGCCCCATTATACAATAACAGATCGACGATGTCATCAAAATTATAGGCCGTAGCATACATAAGGGAATTAAGCCCATCGTTATCAATATGATCAGGATCAGCTCCATTCTCCAGCAGCAATTCTGCCACCTGGTAGGAGCCCGCCCGCACTGCACCGATCAATGCTGTCATTCCATTATCGGGTTCCCTGTTTACATCGGCTCCATGGGCAAGGAGTAGCGCTACAGCTTCCAAATCCCCTGCCGATGAGCTATACATCAATGCAGACACTCCATCCCAGGTCGTTTCATCAACATCTGCCCCGCGTCGCAGAAGGATCTCCATGGCAGTAAGGTCGCCCCGCTCGGCTGCCAGGATCATATTAAAACCATCTGATTCTTCGGTAAAATAGGAGGTGTCTACCGGGTATGTTTTGATCTGGGGGAATTGGCTAATTGTATCAGTCACCTGGGGGATTTGGCTGACAGTATCACTTTCCTGGGCAAATAATGCATCCTGACCTGCCAGAATTGCTATAAGCAGAAAGAATACCAGTAAAAGTAAAGATCTCATTTCCTGAAATAAATAATCGGACCGCAAATTCAATACCAATCCCAGGTTAAAATTAACATTTATTATTGTTTTTCGTTTATCGTTCTTCGCTCTTGTTTTTCGATTCATGATTGCCCGGATCGCACAGGGCAATCTATATAACCTGCTTTGTATTCATGACTTACTACTCACCATATAGAGCATATTTCTCAAATATTTAGGATAAAAAGAATAATTTGTCTTAATTTAGGTTAAAATCCACATTTTCAAGCAACCAAACCAGCGTGATCTCTGTCTTCGAATTATAGAAACTTTGGAATGATTGTAAAAACCAAATGTGCCCTGGCTTTGATTCTGGCCCTTGTTCTCTTACCGGCCATTGCCATGGCTCAGTCTGATCCTGATGATTACTGGTTGGGACATGGTTTTAACAGCGGACAGACAGTGATCACCAACAACGGAACCTTCTATGATGACGGTGGTTTTGCAAACTACGGACAGGGAGAGGACTGGACAGTTACCTTTTGTTCTGAAAACGGGAATCCTATCACACTCGATTTTGATAGTTTCGCAACCTATTATGGAGGAACCCTGCCTCCTCCGGAGGGAGCATATGCAGCTTACGACTATATGCAAATAAACTACCCGGGGGCCTCTTATGTGGCCTATCATGACGACACTCCCGAATTCAGTTTTACTTCCGCCAGTGGTTGCATCACCTTCAGGTTCAGATCAATACCAAGCTCACCTACTCGAAATGGCTGGGAAGCAGAGATAAGTGCAATCCCTCCCCCAGCCAACAATGATCCGTGTACTGCCGCCGAATTAATTGTTGGAAGTTCCTGTACACCGACATTCTACAATAATAAAGGAGCCTACAATACCACAAGCCTGGGTAGTCCAAGCTGTCATACCTATTTCGGAGGCGATGTCTGGTTCAGTGCAGTAGTGCCTCCATCCGGTCAGTTAAAAATTGAAACCTTCGCAGGTACCCTCGATTGGTCGGTCATGGTACTCTATTCTGGTCCCGATTGCAACAACCTTACCCATTTGAGTTGCGATGAAACCACGTTTGCCATGCCTACCCGTATACTTACCGAAAGGGCACCAGGTGAAACCATCTGGGTCAGGATCTTTGGCGACCAGGCCAAAAGCGGCACTTTCGGAATATGTGCATCCGATCCAAAAGCCCAGATAACAGGTTCAACCGGACCAGCCGGTGTAGGCGATAAAACTACCAATGACCTGTGGTTACGCGCCGACCAGGATGTATTAAATGGATCAGACAATCCTGCCAGTGCGGGGGATGATGTGAAGACATGGACAGATCAGAGCGGAAATGACAACCACCTAACTCAAACAACCGCTTCGCAACAGCCTGAATATCAAACCAATGTGATCAATAACCTGCCAGCTCTAAGGTTTGATGGTGTGGATGAGTATATGAATGCTGAACTGAGCAGCCTGTCATCACCGGTCACCTTTATTACTGTTTCTCAATTCTCCTCGAGCAAAGATGCCTATGTGATGACCCTGGGTAATCTGAACAGCACCCAAACCGCTTCAATCAGCAGGGAATCTGATGACCGGTATTATAGTTTTACCGGGAGCAAACGGTATGGCCCTGGCCTGGATAACAACACACCTTATATTATCCATGCAGCCCACGATAGTGAATCGCCCTATCACAACCTGTACCTGGATGATTCCGCCTGTACCGTTGCAGATTACGGAGCCTTCCTGGTCACCGACGGTTCTTTGATCCTGGGAGCAAGCCGTAATATTGATACCTGGCTCCATGGAGACCTGGCTGAAGTAATCCTTTATAACCAATTACTGAATGAAGCCCAGAAGATCATCGTTGAAAATTCACTGGCAGCAAAATACGGGATCACACTGAGTCAATCCGACATATATGATTATGAGTCGACCCATTCATATGATGTAGCCGGAATTGGCCGAGTGGATGCCGGCAATATGCATACGCATGCACAGTCGGCGCGGATATTGTCGATAGGTGGGGCAGGAGACCTGGAAAACAATGAATTCCTGTTGTTCGGTCACGATAAGGGGGATATTTCCTCCTGGACAGGTACGGAAAGACCCAATGGTGATGACAAGATACAACGGATTGAGCGGGAATGGAGGGTGGACATTTCGGGTGGCGACGGCCTGGGTCCATTCACAATCAGCATAAAGGATTCACTGTTACCCGCCTTCCCTGCTGGATTCCAATCGTTTAATCTATGGGTGGATTCTGATGGCAATTTTTCTTCCGCTGCCGTTGCTTACCCGGTTGTCCTGGCTGGAGATGATTACATTGCCAATAATGTGCCCCTCAATGATGGGGATTATATTACTGTAGGTGTGGTGCAGCCAGTGGTCCAGTTCACACTGGCCACATCGGGTGAATATGAAGCGGTCTCTAACCCTGCCATTGAGGTTTCTCTGAATTATGCCGTTTCAGATGAGGTAAGTGTTCAATATGCTGTTTATGAAACCACGGCCACTTCCGGAACCGATTATTTACTCGCTGACAACCTGTTGAAAATTGATCCGGGGAATAAAACGGCTGATATTGTTCCACATATTTATGATGACTCCATTGCCGAGATACCGGATGAATATATAAAAATCAAGATATATAATCCTTCAGCAGGCCTTCTGGTAAGCAGTGACACCACCCATACTTACACTATACTTAATGACGATATTGAAATTGATGCCAGTACAGATACTGATACGATAAGCAATTGCCTTGCTTCCAGTGCAAATCTTTCTGTGACAGTTCTCGGGACCGGTCCGTACACATATTCATGGACACCCACCGACAGCCTGAGCGACCCTGCCATCAGTAATCCTGTAGCTACACCCTCTTCCACTACCTGGTACCGGGTAACTGTTACGGATCAGACCACACTGGCAGAGGCAACCGACAGTGTGTTGATCACAGTTATCCCTCCCCCTTCCCAACCGACGGCAACACCGGATGATGTGACCACTTTCTGCCAGGGGGATAGTGTTACCCTTACCTCAACTGCAGGGACAACGTACCTCTGGTCAAATGGTAAAACGACTCAAAGCATTGTTGTTCAAACTGGAGGCAGTTATACAGTTAAAATATATGATGAATATGGTTGTGAAAGCCCGGCTTCAGATCCTGTTATTGTTACCGTGAATGCTGTACCTGATACACCAGCTGTTACTCCGGATAGCGTTGTTGCCATCTGCAGTGGCGACTCTATTGAGTTGACTTCTTCTATTGAAGATTCCTATAATTGGTCCACCGGGGCAACTTCACAAAGCATCTGGGCTAAGGCAGCCGGGGACTATTTTGTGATAGTAACAAATACATATAATTGTGCGAGTCCAAATTCTGACACAACTACTTTAACAATCAATGCCTTACCGCTTGAACCATCAATTTCGGCCGATGGCCCTGCCACCTTCTGCGAGGGAGATAGCGTTGAGCTGACTTCAACTGCAGGTACTACCTATTTATGGTCCAATGGAGCAACTGATCAATCTGTTAATATTAAGGTCTCAGGTGATTTTAGTGTCCAGGTAACTGATGCAAATGGATGTACCAGCCCGGCTTCAGATACTACAACAGTTGTCGTAAATCCCCTGCCGGCAAAACCTACCATAATACCAGACGGCCCAACAACATTCTGTGATGGGGACAGTGTAAATCTTACTTCAAGCCCGGGAACCGGTTATTTATGGTCAACAGGTGCAACCGATCCTGCCATTCCAGTTACCACAGCAGGCGATTACAGCGTTGTAATAACAGATGTCAATGGATGCAAGAGTCCTGAATCGGCCCAGACGATAATCATCGTAAATTCACTACCCGGCCAACCAAATGTTACTCCGGATGGGGCCACTTCTTTTTGTGACGGTGACAGTGTAAAACTCACCTCTGATCCCGGTGCACACTGGTTATGGTCCAGTGGTGATACAACAGAATCAATAACTGTGAGCGTAGCCGATGGCTTCACGGTTGAAATAACCGATGGGAACGGATGTACCAGTCCCGCATCGGATACTGTATCAACAATAGTCTTCTCGCTACCTGCCACACCGGTTATCACAGCCGGAGGAGATACTGCATTTTGCGATGGCGACAGCCTTCAATTGTCTACCGGCAGTGCAACCACCTGGCACTGGTCGACCGGTGAAACGACCCAGAACATCTGGGTTTCCACTACTGATAATTTCAAGGTACTGATCAGGGATGCAAACGGGTGTGCCAGTGATTCGTCCGATGCGTTAATGACCAGCATCCGGGCAGCTCCACCGGCACCGGTAATAACAGTTACGGGCAGTGCCTCATTCTGTGAAGGTGAATCTGCCTTGCTGACATCAAGTACAGGAATAACATACATCTGGTCGACGGGCGATACTACCCGGTCAATTACCGTTACAAATGAAGATACATACAGTGTTGTTGTTACCGGAAGCAGCGGATGTGCCAGCCAGCCATCCACAGGACAACCCGTCACTGTTTATTCTCTTCCTGCACAACCCATTATTAGTGGAGACAGTGCTTATTGTGAGGGTGGGCTCGCCAATCTGAGTGCAACTGCCGCTTCAGGATACCTGTGGTCGACCGGGGATACTATTCAGAACATTATTGTGCCGGCAGGTAATTATACATATACTGTCAGGGATATGAACGGCTGCATGAGCCCGGCCTCCGATGTTTTCCAGGTAATTGAGAGAGCACGTCCGGACAGGCCTGTCGTCTCAGGTTCATTACAATATTGTGAAGGTAGTTCTACTGCCCTGAATGCGCCAGTATCTGATCAGTACCTGTGGTCGAATGGAATGACGACTCAATCAGTTAACGTGGCAGAAGGATCGTATTATGTGATGGTCACCGACGCAAACGGTTGTGAAAGCCTTAATTCTGATACCGTTGAAGTGAGTGAGTTTACACGTCCCGATACACCATTAATAACGCCCGACGGTCCGTTAACCTTCTGGAAAGGGGACAGCGTAATTTTATCATCATCGCTGGCAACCAGCTACTTATGGTCGCCGGGGAATGAAACAACAGCACAGATAACCGTTGTGGAAACGGGCACATTTACGGTTGTGGTGAGGGATGAAAACGGTTGTCAGAGCAATTCATCGGATGCGGTCGTTGTTATTGTTAATGCCCTGGATAAACCGGAAATTGAAGCAAGTGGGCCACTTTCATTCTGTTCCGGAGGCTCTGTACAATTATCGACAGCTGCTGCAACAGGTTATTTGTGGTCGAACGGTGAAACCACCCGGGATATAGAAGTCTCGGCAAGCGGAGATTACTCATTGATCGTTTACAATGAGCTGGGCCATGAGAGTACTGTATCCGACACGGTAACCGTAACGGTATTTCCAATTCCGGTTATTTCATCTTTCGCAGAGGACATTTCCTGCTATGGCCGGAGTGAGGGATCTATTAGCTTGTCGGTTTCCGGTGGTACTGCTCCGTTTGTTTTCAACTGGTCAAACGGGAATACAACTGCCGATGCTGCAGGACTTTCAGCCGGAAGCTACAATGTTACTGTTACAGATAATAACAGCTGTACTGCGGATACAAATATAGTGCTGACTGAACCTGAAGCCCTGCATATAGAGTTGACCGTGACCCAACCCGGTTGTCCCGACAGTTATGATGGAGAGATCAGTGCTATTGTCACCGGGGGTACTCAGCCTTACCAATATTCATGGAGTACAGGGGATAATACCAATTTCCTTTCAGGGCTTGGTCAGGGAACTTTTAACCTGACTGTTACCGATGCAAATATTTGCAGTGAAGAAGGGGAGGTAACACTAAATCCTGTTCAGGACCTGTGTCTCTTTATCCCGGATATTATAACTCCAAATGATGACGGATACAATGATGTCTGGGAGATTCCGGGAATTGAGTATTATCCTGAAGCTGTTGTAGAAATTTATAACCGCTGGGGAAAAAGGATTTTCTATTCGGAAGGTTATGAGATCAAATGGGATGGGACTTTCAACGATAAGGACCTCCCGATGGATTCGTACCACTATATTATAGATATTAAGAATGGCCTCAAACCCTTCATCGGGAATATAACTATTGTAAGATGATTTTGAGAAAACCACATATATATTTAATATTCAGCACGTTCCTGATTATTTCCGGACTAGACCTGCATGCACAGCAAAAGCCAATATTCAGCCAGTATATGGTTGAAAAATACCTGGTTAATCCTGCATTTGCCGGCAGCAATGGATATACAACCGTTAACCTGACGGCACGGCAACAATACAGCGGATTCAGTAATCCACCAAGGACAGTAATGGTTAGCGGACAGACCAGGTTACTTGATGACAGCTGGATCATGAAATCAAGGCCGGTCAGGAAAAAAAGCAAACGGGCGAGCAGAATACAAAATATTGGATTGGGGGCTTACTTATTTAATGACAGGAATGGTATCATAAGCCGGACCGGATTTCAACTTACCTATGCGTATCATATTCAAATCAATAATTCATACCAGGTCTCTTTCGGTCTTTCGGGACAAGGCTATCAGTATAAGCTCGATGACGGCGATGCCAACCTGTTTCAACCGGATGATCCATTATTGCTGGGCAATAAGAAATCGTTTTTAGTACCTGATTTCAATATGGGCACCTATTTTTCGGGGAAGGGTTTTTACGCAGGTTTATCAGCCACCGAACTATTGGGTTCGTGGATTAAGCTGGGGAAAAATAAGTTCGAACAGTTTAAGACTTTAAGGCATTTTTACTTTGTATCGGGATATAAAATTGGTGTGACCAGCAGTTTTATCGTCGAACCTTCACTGCTTGCCCAATCTACAGTTGAGAGTTTCCAGATGGATATTGGAATGCGTTTTTTCTATACCAGAAATTACTGGTTGGGATTTGCATACAGGACCAATAATACATTTATTTCGATGGCTGGGTTCAGAGTGGATGGATTCTTTCTTGGGTATGCATATGACTCCAGCACAGGCGCAATCAAAAACTACAGCAGTGGCAGCCACGAGTTGATAATAGGTATACAGCTGGGCGATAACAGTACACGAAGGGCCAGGTGGCTCAGGCCCGATGTTTCAGGAATGGATGAATAGGGCAGTGAGTAGTGAACCGTGAGAAAGGAAGTGTTGGGTGTGGGGGGAGTGGGATTAGAGCTCCTTTAGCGATTTAAATCCCTGTCCCATAACCTCCTTTGCATCAAAAACTGTCACAAAAGCATTTTCATCGATCTCCTTGATGAAGTTTTCAAGCATGACAAGTTCCCTCCTGTTGACTGTTGTGAACAGAACAGGGACATCCTTTTCTTCATATAATCCCGTGCCATGAAGCAGGGTCCCGCTCCGGTTCAGATCACCAATTATTTTCTCCCTTATTTCGCTATACTCAACTGATACGATGAACAGTGATTTATCATAATTGGCCCCAATGAGCACAGCATCGATGACTTTTCCAGTAATAAAAATGACGAGCCAGGAATAGAGCGGGATCTTCCAGTCGCGAAAAGCTACTAAACCAATAATCACTATGACAGAGTCGATGTAAATGAGCAGTTGTCCCAATGACATGCCGGTATATTTCGAGATAATCATAGCTATAATATCGGATCCTCCGCTGGTGGCCCTGGAGCGGAATATCAGTCCCAGTCCGAATCCGATCAAAACAGCACCAAAAATGGCCGATATCAGCGGATCATCTGCGACCAGGGGTTTGTTTCCCCACAGGTAGGTTTGCAGGTCGATAAATCCCGAGGTAAGGAAAAATCCGAGAATCGTTTTTATGCCAAAGCGGGGCCCGAGTATCTTTATCCCTATAATGGTCAACGGGATATTTAAAACCAGGCCCATCAATCCGACCGGGATGCCATCCGGGAAAAAGCCCAGAAAGCCTTCCGTGAGGTAATGAATGACGATGCTTATACCATAAACACCGCCAGGAACAATTTTATACGGGGTTATAAAGAACACATAACCGGCAGCCATGATGAATGATCCGGCCACAATCAATAAATAATTTTTGAACCACTCGCGGGTTAAAAATCTTTCTTTGAGGATAAATGCCATGACGTTATATATTTGGATCACAAAAATTCAGCGTGCAAAAGTATCAAAATTTGTTATGTCTGCGCCGGTTATTCCCTTTTTTTAAGTAATTTTCTTTCGAAACAAAAGTCAGAATTCAATGAGCAAGGACGCAAGAAAAAAATTTGGTACCGGTCCGGTCTTTTTCACTGCCATCTCCACAATCCTGGGAGCCATTTTATTTCTCCGGTTTGGGTATGCTGTGGGAACGATGGGATTCTGGGGAGTAATCCTCATCATCCTTGTAGGGCATATGGTAACAATACCTACGGCCCTCGCCCTGTCGGAAATAGCCACGAACCAGAAGGTTAAAGGAGGGGGAGAATATTTTATTATATCGAGGTCGTTCGGGATGAATATTGGCTCCACCATTGGTTTCTTTTTATATCTCTCTCAAACCATCAGTGTGGCTTTCTATGTCATTGCCTTCACCGAAGCATTCGAACCATTCTTTAACTATTTCCAGGAAAGATTCGGCTTCACCCTGCCGAGGCAAGTGATCAGCCTGCCTGCCATGGCCCTTCTTTCATGGATGATATTAAAAAAGGGGGCTGGGATGGGTGTAATGTCATTGTATATCATTGTAGGGATCTTATTTATTGCCCTTACCCTGTTTTTCGCGGGCAAGACAGACTTTACCCCGGAAACCAGTATCATGGGCTCATTACAAAATATTGATTTTCCAAGCTTTTTTATTGTATTCGCCATAGTGTTTCCTGCATTTACCGGAATGACCGCGGGAGTAGGATTGTCGGGCGATCTG
>CAYZEZ010000062.1:0-6504 GCA_964477295.1 uncultured Bacteroides sp.
AGGGAGGCTGGTAAAAATAACCTGGTGGTAGGTTCCCAGGCCCGGATCCTCTATGCCGATTGCAGGGGCAGAATAGAATTAGCCAGGGCTTTTAATTCTGCAATCAGGAAGGGAGAAATCTCAGCACCTGTTATACTGGGCCGGGACCATCATGATGTAAGTGGCACCGATTCTCCCTTCAGGGAAACCTCTAACATCTACGATGGTTCAGGTTTTACCGCTGATATGGCAGTTCAGAATGTGATAGGGGATGCCTTTCGTGGTGCCACATGGGTCTCCCTGCATAATGGGGGCGGTGTAGGCTGGGGAGAAGTCATCAATGGCGGATTTGGCATGGTTTTGGATGGTTCATCAGAGGCTGACATAAGGCTGGAACAGATGCTATACTGGGATGTAAACAATGGAATTGCCCGGAGGAGCTGGGCCAGGAATGAACCGGCCATGTTCACGATGGCACAGGAAATGAAAAGAAATAAATCCTTACAGGTCACCATGCCCAGCCTTGCAGATGATGATTTAATAGATACTTTATTCTGACCGGAAATGAAAAAAGGGAAAGGTTATAGAATTTATATTTTATCGGGATTAATTCTTCTTTTGTCCTGTGAGGATTTTCTCCCGGATATTTTAGGTGATGGCGACAGAACTGTCATAATTGATTCATGGAAATGCAGCGAGAGTGATACATACCTGAAATCAGCCATGTCAGTCTATTGGGTACACATTGAGGAATTTCCTGGTGATTCAACAAAAATACTGATCTATAATTTTTTCGACCTGGATGAGAACGTTGCTGCAGAAGCTACAGTATCAGGAAAGAACTTATACCTTCCTGAACAAACGCTCGAAGGAGGATTTACATTCCATGGTACCGGAAAAGTTTCGCGTGAAGCAGATAAGATCGACTGGACGTATTATTTAGATGATGGAAGCGGGCTTGAGGTGGAAATTACTGCGCTGTATACAAGAAACTGAGATATATCCGCCGTATATTCCTCCCATTATCTTAGTATGTTCCTGAATTCAGCATCAGCAGTGCACAATCACTTTTTACCTCAATGCCCTGTTCTTTAACCCTGTCGATGAAGTCCTGGTTGTGGGTGCCCGGATTGAAAATGATCCTTTTGGGATTCAGGGATAAGATATAGTCATAATATTCTACCTGTTTTGAGGCGTTTAAATACAGGGAAATTGTATGTACGTCTTCGATTTCTGGCTGGCCTGTTAAAATGTCCATACCTTCGATCTGCCCTCCTTTTTTACCTACCGGTACCGCATCATACCCATGCCTGAGAAGGCTCTTGATACATTTATATGAGAATTTGCTGTGGTTTGGACTTGCACCGAGAACAACAGTTTTTAACATGGCTGATTATTTTTACAAATGTAGGAATTAACGCTTTAGTGTACAAGGGTATAAATCCCCCTGCGCCGCAGGCAGATTTATACCCTTATATATTGTCCAGGAGCACAACCGCATATGCAGAAATCCCTTCTTCGCGTCCTACAAATCCCAAATTATCAGTGGTGGTTGCCTTGATGGAGATATTTTCAACGTGTATATCCAATACCTTCGAGAGAGCCTCCCTCATGTTGTGAATATGCTTACTGAGCCTGGGCTGCTGAAGGCAAACGGTTGAATCTATATTGATTATCTGGAAACCTTTTAACCGGATAATGTCTTTCGTACGATCCAGAAGCACTTTGCTGTCGATATTTTTAAACTCCGGGGAACTGCCCGGGAAGTGGGTGCCTATGTCACCGGCAGAAGCAGCTCCAAGCAAAGCGTCGCAAATGGCATGGATCAATACATCCCCATCGGAATATCCTATACATCCCTTTTCCCAGGGGATTTCTATTCCGCCTATAATCAATTTATGATCTGGTCCGAGGCGATGGACATCGAAACCGAAGCCGATACGTAAACTCATGGGGAAAAAGTTACGAGTTACTAGTTACGGGTTGCGAGTTGTTCGCTATTTATAATAATCGAATATAACTAAAAAAAAGTTACCTCGTACCTAGTACCTTGCAACTCGAACCTGTTTTTAAATAAACTCAAATGAAAGCGTAAACCGCAGCGTATTTGCCAGTGGATTATTTTGTTTTACAGGTATGAGATAGGAAAAATCGAGCCCAAATACATTCAGTTTGATCCCCACACCTGCCGTAAAGAATTTCCGGTTTCCTTTGGTTTCGTGCTCATGGAAGTAACCCCCGCGAATGGCAAACTGTTCCCGGTACCAGTATTCAAATCCTATTGAATAGGTGAACTCATGCAGCTCTTCCAGTAAAATGCTTCTCGATCCGTCATCCCGGACTACCCCGGGCGCATCCCAGAAAGACCGCAACATGCCAACCGGAACCGGTACATCCGGATCTTTACCATATTCTATAACCCAATCACCATTTTCATCAACAACAGTTTTGCCTGTTATTGAGTCGGTAAGGTAAACGGGCGGAGTGGGCACGAGCAGCTTATTTACATCTGCCGTCAGGGTTATTGAATTGTAATCATCGAGCCATGTGGTCAATGCCCCGCCCAACCTCATGTTAATGGGGATGAAAGTCTTTTTCTGGTTCTCTGTGTATTCAATTTTATTACCCATGTTGGATATATTCAAACCAAAAGCCAACCTGGAATCCTTGTCAGACAGGTTGATATCATTCTGGTAATAGAAGGCAAGGTCGCCGGCCACTGCCATTCCCGGTTTTGATTCTGCACCTCCGACATAATTACCCCCGGTCAGGTCTGAACGGATAAACCGGAATGCAATGGCACCCGAAAAGTTATCTGTCAGTAACCTTGAATAACCGGCATCGATTGAAAATTCGTTGGGATTGAATTGTCCGATAGTCTGACCATAAACATTTGTGAATACGATATTCCCGAGGGAAAAGTAACGCAAGGATGCACTAACCACCTGGCGGTCATCAATTCTTTTATATCCAGACAGATAGGCCAGGTTAATATCTCCGATCAATTTCCTGAGCCAGGGCGTATAAGAGACCGCCACGCCACCATCGTTCTCTATAAAAGGATATTTTGCCGGATTCCAGTACTGCGAATTAATGTCAGGGGAAGTAGCCGCTCCGGCGTCACCCAGGGCACCCGATCTTGAGTCGGGGGCAATGGTCAGAAAGGGTACCGTAACCTGGATGGCATTTAACTGCTGTCCGGTGGAAATAACCGTTTTCCCATCCTGCCCGAATATCAACCCAAGTGAACAAATTGATAGGGATACAATAAGGAAGGCTCTAATGAAATACGAATCCATAAAATACCTAAATAATGAGAGTGACAAAGATAAATAAATTTACAATCTAACGGATATCTTAACGTAATATTACAAGTTTCTCAAACTTTTCTGCGACCTGTCCGGATTCCGTCCTGGCCTTGACTTTATAGATATAAACCCCGCGTCCTATGCGGCTTCCAAAATCATCAAGCCCGTCCCAGTCGATCGGGCCGCACCTGTATCCCGAGGCAGGGATCTCCTGCTCAATACTTTTAACCAGTTTTCCGGAAACGGTAAAAACCTGGATTAAAACATCCAGGTCACTGTTGGCATGATTGTGTTCGAAAAAGAATGAGGTATGGGTGGTAAATGGATTTGGATAATTCAATACATGTTTCAGGACGAGGTCCTCGGAAGAGACAACAGAAAATTCGGTACTTTGTTCCGATGAATTATTATAAACATCCCAGACTTTAACTTTCAGTTTATGCGGTCCCGTTTCCAGTTTACGCAGCGGATAGTTTATCTTTCCACTCTGGTAGCTGTTGGTATTTGATTCATAATAATCATTCAGGATAATGGGATTGTTAAGGTTATCATCGAGGATAGCTGTAATGTCATGCCCTATCCCACTTCCAATGGTATTTATTCCATTACTGTCGTTTACATAGATGAGCAGTTCGGGATTTTCATCTGTTGTCCCTCCATAAACAAAATTATCGTCGTTCATGTATATTTCAATTTCGGGACCCTCTGTATCCAATGCTATAGAATCGGCCGTTCCTCCCACAACAAACTGTGAGTAATAACCGCTGGCATCCTGCTCTGTATCATTACCGTAGAAGCTGATCTTGCCATAACCGTAATTGTAGGATATGTCTTTCGGGACAATAAAGCTGAACTGAAATTCACCCTTCTGTATTGAGGCTTTCCCTTTATATAATATCCTGTTCCGGGTATTAAACGGGAATGGATTCCCCCCATCATTGCCCAGGGTTTTTAATGCGGTTGCCTTATCGAATACCGTTGGATAAAGGGTTCCGTTAAAGTTAGCCAGGAGGTCTCCCTTTTCATCCGTCACCTTACCTGCAATGGTCACTTTGCTCAATGCCTTAATTGTATCGGTTACTGCATCAAAGGGTTGCCCGTTCACAGAGGTGGTTGAGATATTTTGCTTAGGATAGGAGAGCACTATGGCCGGATCACCCAGCAAAGTAAAATTCCTTTTGTTGAAGCCGGTGCCTGAGTAAACTTTAGTTAACCAGATGATATCCCCAAGCCTGTAATAGGTGTTGTCATCGTTTCGTTCGAATACATATTCATAGAATTTCTCGTTCAACACGTGATTGGGACCCGAGTAAACCAGCCGTGTTGTTGTCAGCAGGGCAATCCCCCCTCCATCCGGATTAAGCAATACCAATTCTCCGGCAGAAGTGTGCCTATAATCATCGAACCTGCTGAATTCACAGGTTGCGGTCATGAACAGGGGCAGTTTACCGGCATTTTCCCAGTTAATGATGTCGTTAATGACCAGTATTCTTTCATGTGCTAATCCATTTTCACCTCCATGACCGGTGTAATTTATAATCAGTGCCCCCTTATTCACACGCTGGTTGATGGCTTCATTCACCGCAGGGTAAGTGTCACCGGTTGAACTGGAAAGTTGCTGGTAGGCATCAAGGTAGATTTTGGATATTACAAAATTTGGATAATGCGTGCCCACGTATTCGGCCAGTTCATCGGCTTGCTTCATATGAATATTGTAATCTTCATCGTCACCGATAAAACAAAGTGTATTTCTCCAGTCACCCATTTTATCCGGTTCCAGGTACGAGAAAACCTTGTTAATCATTTCTTCTGCACCATTCACAGAGGATACCGGAAATCGTCCGATGCCAATATCCAATAATCCGGAGGCTCCGCCTTCATTGTCATCAAGCAACCCGAAAAAGTCATCGGTCACATATGATCCTGTAGGATTAAGGGAATTTTCCGACTGATAGGTAAGTATATAATTCGTATTTGAATTATCGGTGGAATTATTGTCATATGATCCATCACCAAATAACAGCAGGTACCTTGGCATGTCATCATCACCCGAAGCCCTGTCATAGAACATTTTTACGAAATTCCTGAGCGCAGAAACATCTGGTTTCCCTCCTGAAAATTCGTTGTATATCTTTTGTGGTGTGACTACGATAGTATCCAGGTTGTCACGATCATAATGGAATGCTGCAAGTTGCCTTGCCTGTTGCAAAAAATCGGGATGGGAAATGATAATATAATCAGGCTGTGCTGCACCATGCAGGTCCTGGTTGGATAACCGGCCAACATCATCATCCTGCCATATGGGAGACGGGAAATTACCGGCCGGATTTAAAGCAACAAATTCCTTCAGGTCACTCGTCCCGGTCCTGAAAGACAACCGGTTTCCTGCAATGGTGGCTGGCACCTGTTTAATATCATGGTGATCAGATACGTCCCAAACGATTGTCTGACCAGATGCTCCGGATATCCTGAATTCTGTTATCCTGTCTTTTCCCAGCGAACGGGCATCCCTGAAATCAAGCTGATCGGATATCATATTAAGTGATCTTCTTGCACTCAGGGTGATATAATCAAGCCACCCTTCGGCAGAGGCAGCATTTTTTTGATACTCAAGGGTAATGGTAATGGCATCGCTGGTTGACAGGAAATGGAATGTCCCTGTATTAGTGTACGCGTATATTGAAGTATAATGGCTCAGGTTGGTACCTGATATTCTCAACCGGCCCTGGTAGGCATTATTTGCAGAAATTGAAAAACTGGTCGTGTCGGATGCTCTTGCCAGGACAGCAACCCTTGCAACCAGATTCTCGGTCTGCACCAGGCCGGGTATATCGAAGGTAAAATCCTGTGAGGTATAAATATCAAAATGTTCGCCATACCATTCACTTCCCGATTTGATCAGATTAATGTCGTTTGATTCATGAAATAAATTATAATCATATGTTTCAGTGATATAATCAGCCTGTTGACTCACCTCATCCTCCGGGGTTATTGTCTTTGCCGGCCCGGTTCCCCCGGTAAGGAAATAGTAATTCCATGCAGCGTATTTATGTACCTGGTGCATGTATGACCCATTGATGGTATCATAGCTCCAACCATTCGGTCCATGTCCGTAAAACAGCAGATAATCACCCTGGTTAAACTGGCCGTCCTCCCCGTTCTCAAACCAGATGGGTATTTCCAGCAGATCATCCTGTTGTGGCTGGTTATTATTGAG
>CAYZEZ010000062.1:6604-19291 GCA_964477295.1 uncultured Bacteroides sp.
CAAACCAGATGGGTATTTCCAGCAGATCATCCTGTTGTGGCTGGTTATTATTGAGCGGTAACATCCTTCCGTCTGTTCCGTAGATCCGGATGGCCGAAGGTTGATCAATTCCCATGTCCAGCAGTTTATTATATGTAAGCTTATATATTCCATCTGCATTGACCTTTACCATGAACCAGGAACCGTTCCTGAGGATCGAATGAGAGGTATAACTATGGCTGGATTCTGTATTACTCAGGCTTTTCACTTGGGATGGGGGCACCAGATCGATTGAAAAACTTACGAGTTTTTCCAGGGCGCCTGTGGATGGATTCCTTCTCAGCGGAGTAAATGATATTTCCATGAAAGGTGACTTTCTGACAAATGAGAGCCTTGATTCAACTGTTATCTCCCCGGATATTTTATCGAGGTACCTGACATTTTTTATCTCATCCCTGTTAAGCACTTCAAAAACCTGGTTTCTGATCACTATTCTTTTCTCTTCGGGCTGATCTATCCTGACTGCCTCAGAATATCCCGGGATGAGTGTTTCGATATCAGTGTAGGTGGCACCCCTAAAATACAGGTAATCAACCTGTTCGCCAAACATTACCTGGTGCTCTACCGGTGTCCATTGTAGTGTCCTTTGCAATCCCTGAAACTGGGCATTCAGGGTATGTGAAATGATAAATACAAGAAGGAAAAGGAGATACCTCATTTTTCAAATATGAAATGAACATGATAAATTTAATCTGTTTCTTTATAATGGATTAAATTGAATTTATCATGCGAAAACGAGTGCAATGAGTGGTTGCACAGGTTCTGATTTTTTTAATTATATTACTCTCAAATGATTATAAAAATTTAAACTTGTAAAAATTTGGCTTACTTTAATAACGGAAAAACTGGCATTTAAGGCTGTATATACTTTTTGCCATGTTTTTCGTTAACTGTTTTAACGGGATGTTAAATATAATATTGTTGTTTTAAGTAGTTATAATTTTGTTAAAAAATGTCCTTTATATCAGGCTGGAACTGACATTGCTATTCGTCGTGATGGTATTTTTATGCACCGGCCTGAATGGACAGGACACTTACTTCTCACAATTTTATTCCAGCAGTTTATGTTTAAATCCGGCATTTGCCGGAACTGCTCAAATGGGAAGGTTTTCAGCCAGTTACAGGAATCAATATCCAACGCTGGGTACCTCATATGCAACCTATAATGCAGCCTTTGATACACCGGTTGACCTCTTGCAGGGAGGCATTGGCTTGAATATAATGAACGATGTACAGGGAGGTGGTATCATGAACAGGTTCTCGGTTGACGGGATCTATTCCTATGCGCTTGTTGTCAACCGTGAAATAACAATTAATGCCGGGCTCCAGGCATCTTACATGCTGCGTTCCCTCAGGGTGAATGATTTGATTTTTCCGGATGGCCTGGATGGCAGTACAGGATTATATACAGGTCCGGGTGAGTTACTGAGTAACCGGTCGACGGGATATCCCGACTTTTCGGTAGGTTTTATCGGATATGCAAGAACATGGTATGCTGGATTAGCCATGCATCATCTGGCCAGGCCCAATATATCATTCAGTAAAAATTATCGTGAACCATTACCAAGAAAATATACCGTTCACGGGGGTATCTACATCTACATTTTCGAGAAAAAATTTGGACGTGAGGCGGTGAGGCTTAATCCGAATCTGGTGATCATTCAACAGGGTAGCCAACGACAGGTAAATTTGGGTTTGGAAGCACTCAGAAATGGATTATATTCAGGTATTTGGTTCAGACAGAGAAGAGATTTTGGACTCAGTACCGCCATGGTGGTTGCCGGATATGAACACGAAAGGTTCAGGTTCGGTTATTCCTATGATTTTAATGTTGCCAGCCCGTGGAAATCAAACGTTGGGATGGGTGCACATGAAGTAACCTTTTTGTACACATTTGAGTATAAATCTTCACAAAAGAAGGAATTCAAGGCAATAAAATGTCCGAAAATTTAGTTATTTTTGATAAGTTGCTTGTATATGTATTGAAAAAATCGCTTATATTTGATATTCATTAAGATAAAACCTATAATGTTATGAGAAGCAAGATCAAATTTTTACCGATCTTATTGACCATCGTTTTCTTCTTCGCATCATGTGGCGGTGGTGGTGACATTTCGAAATCGGGTAAATCTTCCACTACAACCGGTTGGGAATATAACGACCCGGACTGGGGTGGATTTGAGGTAGTGCCTTCCTATGAGCAGGAAACGGGTCCCGGGCTTGTATTTATCCAGGGTGGTGCGTTTACCATGGGCAGGGTGGAGCAGGATGTCATGTTTGACTGGAATAATGTGCCCCGCAAGGTTACCCTTACCTCGTTTTATATGGATCAGACAGAAGTCCGTAACGTTGATTACCGTGAATATTTATACTGGACACAGCGTGTGTTTGCCAGTATGAGGGACGTTTATCTGAACGCTCTTCCTGACACACTTGTATGGCTTGACCCACTTGCCTATAATGATCCGTATGTCGAGTATTATTTCCGTCATCCCGCTTATAATGAATATCCTGTTGTAGGTGTGAGCTGGAGACAAGCCAGTGATTATGCACTATGGAGAACCGACCGCGTTAATGAAAAGATACTGATCGATGAAGGTATATTACTCCAGGATCCAGCCGGACAACAAGGCAAAGAAAACTTCACTACTGAAGCTTATCTGGCTGGCCAGTATATCGGATTAGTTGGAGAAAACCTTCCCAGCCTGGCACCTACCAATGCTGCTTCAGGTGGTGGAGATGCATCCTCTGATCCCAGTGGTCAGGGCCGTCCGGTAAGGTTGGAAGATGGTTTGTTGTTACCCAGGTACAGGCTCCCAACCGAAGCCGAATGGGAATTTGCAGCGCTGGGTTTGATGGGTGAAACATATGATGAAAGACTATGGGATAGAAGGATTTATCCATGGACGGGAGCTTCACTAAGAAACGACAATCCAAGGTACCTGGGTCAGTTCAGGGCAAACTTTATACGGGGTAATGGTGACTATATGGGTATGGCCGGGAACCTGAATGACGGTGCTGCGATAACTAACCCGGTATTTTCTTTCTGGCCTAATGATTATGGCCTCTATTGTATGGCAGGTAATGTAAATGAATGGGTCCAGGACATTTACCGTCCTATGTCTTTTGAAGATGTGAGCGGATTCCGTCCCTTCCGTGGAAATGTATTTCAAACACTTGAAAGAGACCCAAATACAGGGGAAATCGTTGAAAAAGATGAAATGGGCCGTTTGAAAAAAAGGGACCTTAACGCTGGTGATGTTCAGGAGTATACACAGAATTACAGGAAGGCTGACTATCGTGATATGGACGACGGCGACTACTATTCAAACATTTACTCAGCCCAGGAAGGAATAGCTGATACCTTTACTACCAGGACACAACAAATGTATTCACAGGAACGGGAAGATGTTACCTCTCTGATCAATAACCGTGCACGCGTTTATAAGGGTGGTTCATGGAAGGACAGAGCTTACTGGCTGAGTCCGGGTGGAAGGAGATTCCTGGATGAAGAAGCTGCCAGGGATGACATTGGATTCAGGTGTGCCATGACTAAAGTAGGCAGCCAGTTAGATGGTGGTATGTAGACTTTTATTATAAATCATACATAAAAACCTCATTAGTTTTAATGGGGTTTTTTTATTTGGAATGGATATTCCTGAACTATACATGGTATTTCTTAACCATCCGGTGATTTCCACTGATAGCAGGAGGGACGTTAGAGATTCCATTTTTTTTTCTTTGAAAGGGGAAGCTTTTAACGGGAATGAATTTGCCAGGGAAGCGATTGATAAGGGAGCGGCATACGCCGTAGTGGATGAGGGTAATTTTCCTGATGATCAAAGGTTCATTCATGTGGAAAGTTGCCTTTTGATCCTCCAGCAGCTCGCACAATATCACAGGGAACAATTAAATACAACCCTCATTGCAATCACGGGATCAAACGGTAAAACAACCACAAAAGAGCTGGCCAGGGAGGTCCTGGCAAGGAAGTATAATGTTTACGCCACAGAGGGAAACCTGAACAATCATATCGGAGTTCCTTTATCTCTTCTCAGGATTGATGAAGATGTACAATTTGGAATCATCGAAATGGGTGCAAATCATATCGGGGAGATAGATAAGTTATGTCGTATAGCCCGGCCTGATTACGGGCTGATAACCAATATCGGCAAGGCACATATGGAAGGATTTGGTTCGGTGGAAGGTGTGAAAAAAGCCAAAGGAGAGTTATATGACTATTTGAATCCTGCGACCGTATTGGCTTCGCCGAAATCAGGAACTCGTTTTCCCATGATTAGCAAACGCGATAAAAAATTTATACAAAGGATCAATGGTTCTTCGCCCCGTGCAATCGGGACAAGGAGAGTCAATGAGGATAAGGGAGGCATATTTATTCATTCGGATAATACAATATTGACTCAGATGGCTGAAGGGTTTGAGGGTAAATCAATCATGTACGGCAACCGGCCGGATGCCCTGTGCCACGGATCAGTATCAGGGACCCATCCCTATCTTTCCTATTCTTTAACTTTTCATGCTGAACCTGAAAAGGAGTATTCAGGATCATCCAGGCTGGTGGGAAGCTATAACCTTGAAAACATTCTTGCAGCAGCTTGTATTGGAAGTTATTTTAATGTGGCAAGCGATGAAATTCTGAAAGCAGTGGAGGAGTATCATCCCGGAATGATGCGATCACAACTCATAAAAAAGGATGGAAATATGCTGGTGGTGGATACCTATAACGCTAATCCCAGCAGTATGGAACCGGCCATCCGGGATTTTGCCGTTGACCCGCACCCCAATAAGATTCTCTTCCTGGGTGAAATGAAAGAATTGGGTGAATCAGAAATACCTGAACATGAGAAGCTTATTCAAATGGTGGCAGGTAAACCCTTCCGGAAAATAATATTTATAGGCCCTGTATTCAAAAAGTTAATTGTACCGGTTGATTGTTTTACATTTCTCTCAACTACCGAATGCATTGAGTGGCTGAAGCAGAATCCGGTTGAAAATGCAAAAGTTCTTCTTAAAGGATCCAGGTTACTCAAGCTGGAAGAATTGATTAATTATCTCTGATAAATATGAAAATAATATCAGAGGCGATTTACTGACCCTGATTCACTGATGTCATTGCCAGAATAGTTCCGGGAAATCTCAGGACCAGAAATATTTATCTGACCTGGTCATATCCGGCTGCTCGTCAAGGTAATTTGAAACGACTCCCAGGATATGATGAATAGAGGAGGGCTTAACTAAAAAATCTACACATTTAATCTTCTGAAACAAATATTTATATTCCGGATCGTTAATGGCAGTGTAGACGATAATTGGCAGATCGGGCCGGTACTTTTTAATGAGCCTCGCTGCTTCCAATCCATCCATGACTGGCATTCTGATGTCCATTATCACTAAATTGATCCCGGTGTTTTCAAGACACTCTTCGAACGCCATCTGTCCGTTGTAAGCAACATGTATCTGTACTGCGGTTGATTTGAGAAATTCCCTTAGCATAAGCCGGCTGTCGGGATCATCATCTGTAATTAGAATGGACTTGTCTTTCCAGGTATACATTGGGTACTAAGATTCTCTTTTGCAAGATGGAGCGTAAGGTAACAATTTATTGAAACAATGGCCCGGATACTTATTCAATTTTATTAACAACTGAATGAATGGCGTGATCCTTTCATTGTGTTAATTCGCTGTAGGTTTTAACACCTTTAATAAAAAACTTGCAGACGATGCTTTTATCATAAATTTCCGGATGATACACCGGAAGGATCTTTTCTTTCAGTTGTTTCCGGAAGCGTAATATTTTTCTCAGGTGGGCGAGTACCGAAAAATAAGCTTTAAGAACTGCCCATAATTCTCCAAAATCAAGTTTGACAAGGAAGTATCCTGCTGCAGTAATATCCAGCAGGGTCCTTAAAAACAGGGTGCGATGAAATTTCTGTACCGGCAGGTTTTTAATCAGGAGGATAAAATTGTTTCTGAAGTTGAAATAGGTTTTTTTATGATTCATTTTTGACAGGGTTCCACCGCCAATATGAAAAACAGCTGATCCTGGATTAAAGCAAATGCGGTACCCCATGTTTTTAATCCTCCAGCACAGGTCAATCTCTTCCATATGGGCAAAGAAATATGGATCCAGTCCGCCGGCCTGGGCATAAATATCAGACCGTATCATCAGACAAGCCCCGCTTGCCCAGAAAATATCCTCCGGCTGATCATACTGGCCAAAATCCTCTTCTGTATGGTGAAAGATCCTTCCACGGCAAAACGGGTATCCAAATTTATCGATATAACCTCCGGCTGCACCTGCATATTCGAAACGCGAAGGGTTGTCATAGGATTTGATTTTTGGCATGCAGGCAGCGATTTCCTCATTTTTCTCCATCATTTTGTAAAGTGGGTCCAGCCAATTTTCTGTAACCTCAACATCGGAATTTAACAGGACAAAATAGGAGGCCTCAATCTGTTTAAGGGCAAGATTATATCCTTCCGCAAAACCATGATTTTTCGTCAGGCCAATAACATGAATTTCAGGCATATTTTCTTTCAGCCAGGCAACGGATAAATCGGATGATCCGTTATCTGCGACATATAATGTTGCATAATCCCGGGGTGTATTGCTTGCGAGTGCAGGAAGAAATTTCCGGAGATAATCGATTCCGTTCCAGTTTAATATGACTACAGCAACATTATTCATTCATGTCTCTGTTTTGTTCCATGAATTTTGGGGCAAGCTTCCATCTTCTGTGTGTCCATAACCAGTATTCCGGTTTTTCTCTGATGATCTTTTCCAGTACCCTGGTATGCTTTTCAGTGATATTTGTTGCGCTGGTATCCGATACCTCATCAAAAAGTTTTATTATCTCAACAGCATACCGGCCCCGTGAGGTTTTCTGAACATGTAAAAATACAACAGCCTGATCGGTTTTCTTTGCGATTTTCTCAATTCCCAAATATACAGGTGTATTTTGATTCAGGAATGTGGTCCAGTATTGCACTTCTTCCCATACGGGAGATTGGTCGGCGATAAAAGCAGATACGGTAAGCACATTGTTCCTCTTGTATTCCAGTATGGTCTTCAGGGTTTGTCTCATGGGTATGATCTCCGTTCCATATTTGCTTCGGATCCTGATCATAAATTCGTTGAACCATTTGTTATTCAATGGTTTATATACGGCAATTGAGTGGTGGGGTACAAACGGTTTGGTTCCCAGGATCCATTCCCAGTTATTATAATGGCCGACCACGGCTATCACCGATTTTTTTTGTTTATAAAGATCGTGAAATACCTCTGGATTGTTCATCGGGATCCTTTCTGCAAGTTGTTTGGGCGACAGGTGGATCATTTTGATGGATTCAAAGAGAATGTCGTTCAGGTGGTGATAGAACTTTCTGGCGATCTGGCGGATCTCCTGATCACTTTTTTCCGGGAAGGAATTGTGAAGGTTTTCAAAGACTGTATTTTTCCTGTATCCAATGAGATGATAGGTTAATGGAAAAAGAGCATCAGAAAGAACATACAGGATTTTAAGAGGGATTAAGGCAATCAGCCATGAAATGCCGTACACAATATTGTAGAGAATGATCGTCATGCAGGAGTATATCTACCGGAAGCTACAATTTTTTTTCATCAACCATGATGTTATATATCACATCCTTAAATTCCTCAAATATATTGGCATTTGAACAGATGATATCTTTGCCGAAAATATAGTCCTGACCACCCAGGAAATCACAATTCTTCCCACCTGCCCGCTCAACAATAAGGGCCGCAGCTGCCACATCCCAGGCATTCAGTCCATATTCATAAAAGCCCTCGAACCTGCCACAGGCAACATAGGCCATATCGGTGGCAGCAGAACCGAGCCTGCGAAGTCCGTGGGAATTTTTCATAAAAAATCTCATGGATTGCATGAAGGGATCAAGCTTCTTAAAATTGGTATACGGAAAACCGGTTGCGATGAGTGCATTGTTGACTTTATCTGTTTTACTTACTTCGATTTCCTTACCATTGAGGTAAGCCTTGCTGCCTTTCCAGGCATAGAACCGCTCCTTAAAACAGATTTCATATACAATGCCCAGGATCACTTCCTTATCCTCCATTAGCGCAATGCTGATGGCATAAGGGGGCAATCCGTGGATAAAATTGGTTGTGCCGTCGAGGGGATCAATGATCCAGTTGAATTTTTTTAATTCAGGGTCGACCGTCCCTTCTTCAGCAATAAACCCTGCGTCGGGAAGAAGGATTTTTAATCCTTCCACGATCTTATGTTCAGCCGTTTTATCAACGTAGGAGACATAATTGTGCAAACCCTTTGATTCAATGTTGCTTTCGGTGAAATGTTTCCGCTCATTTTCAATAAATTCACCAACCTTTACGGCCAGGTCCTGGGTTTGCACACATAAATTCTCGAGATCCATCTGGTTTTTTTTTCGATTTGAAAGGTCGGTGTTCCGGAGGTTATTCCATGTTGGATGAGCTCTTCTTTTTATAGAAATTGTAAAGCACCATTTGTGACCGGATTTTCTTGTTATTTATACCAGGTTTATACTGATTATCCTGGGAAGCATTTATGATCCTGGCTTTCACATTATCCTTAAGTTGAATATTCAGCATGGTCCGTAGTTCTTCCTGGATAGCCTTATCATAAACCGGACAGGCTACTTCAATCCTGGTATCCAGGTTACGGGTCATCAGGTCGGCGGATGACAGGAAATAGAGCTCCTTGTCATTATTGCAAAATACAAATATCCGGGAGTGTTCAAGAAATTTATCCACAATGGAAACAATTTCAATGTTTTCGCTAAGTCCCTTAACACCTGGTATGAGGGAACACATTCCCCGGATAATCCCTTTAATTTTCACGCCTGCAATATTTGCATGGTAAAGCTTCCGGATCATTTCGGGATCCACGAGGCTATTGATCTTTAAAATGATATAGGCATTTTTCCCTTCCTGTGCATTACTTATCTCGTTATCAATCAAAGCATAGATTCTTTTACGCATATACAGGGGTGAGACAAGAAGGTGCTTGTAATTGAATGTTTTATAGGTAGTCTGAAAGAATTTAAAAACTTTGTTGACTTCGTTGGTAATTCTGACGTCTTTGGTTAACAGGTGCAGATCGGCATAGATAGTAGCTGTTCCTTCATGGAAATTTCCTGTGCCGACTGTTGCATACCTGACCTTTCCGGTCTCCTCCTTACGCGTAATGAGGGTCATTTTGGAATGAACCTTCAGTCCGGCCATTCCGAAAATGACGTGAACTCCTGCATCCTGCAATTTCCTCGAATAAAAGATATTGGTTTTTTCATCGAACCTGGCCTGCAGTTCAATAACCACCATGACTTTCTTGCCATTCATAGCGGCGTTAATCAATGTGTTTATTACCCGGGAGCTCCAGGCAACCCTGTAAAGTGTTATTTTAATGCTGATTACTTTTGGATCGATGGAGGCTTCCCTGAGCAGGTTGATATAATGGTCAAATTTCTGATAGGGTACATGCAGTAAAATATCCTGTTGTGAGATGACCTCAAACAGGCTCTGGTGATGTTTGATCAGCGGATGAGATACCGCTGGTGTCTCCTTGTAGATCAGGGTTTTGCTTCCCAGGTTCGGGAACTTCATATAATCTTTAAAGTTGTGGTACCTTCCTGCAGGGATAAGGTTGTCTCCTTCATCCAGTTTCAACTGATCTGTAATGTACTGGAACAGATCATCAGGCATCAGGCTGTCATAAACGAATCGAACAGGTTGTCCTTTAATCCTGGAACTGACACTTTCTGATATTTTGTCGAGGAAACTTTTTGACAGGTCATTGTCAATATCCAGTTCAGCGTCCCTTGTAATCTTAATTGTATATGCCTCAAAGTGTGTGAAATGAAAGGTGGCAAAGATGTCGTCAAGACAATACCTGATAACATCGTCGAGTATAATGATGAACTTTTTCCTGTTTACGGGTGGTAAAACAATGAAGCGGCTGATATCATCGGCCGGAACCTCGATAATGGCATATTCACATGCAGCTTCATCCTCTTTAAAGTACAGTTTTACTGCAAGGTAGATCGATTTGTCTTTCAGCTGGGGAAATTCGGATACATTGTGTACCATAACGGGGGTGATCACCGAATGGACATATTCCCTGAAATACTCCTGAACATAGAATGCCTGTTCGCTGTTTAATTGCTTTTCATTGATAATAAATATGTTATGATTGGCAAGTTCCCTGATCAGTTCGGAATAGGTATGTTCAAAACTATCCTTTAATTTGATGACTTTCTTCTGGATCTCATTCAGGATCTTTTTCGGATTTATCTTGTTTTCGGGTCCCCCTGTCTCCACATCAATCATCCTTTTAATTGTGGCTACCCTTACCTTGAAAAATTCATCCTGGTTGTTGGAGAAGATGCCCAGGAACCTGAAACGCTCGATCAGCGGGACATCCGGGTCGGCAGCTTCCTGGAGGACCCTCTCGTTGAAGGATAACCAGCTTAGCTCGCGGTTTATAATTTTTTCATTGATTGCCATGGGGTGCTCCTGGGATGTGTTTGCCAGCATTTATAAGCACAAAAATAACAAAAACTTGGAAGTCTTAATTTAGATCTTTTTGGGATAGTCGAAATATACCTTCTGGGGAGGGACCTTACCAATTTTCTTCCATTCATTTTCCTTAAAAGTGATACTTACTATTCCGGCCGTGGGAATGTTATCTATCTGATCTTTAATAAAATGGTTGGCCAGTGCAGTAAAAGTGGGGTTATGACCGAATATCATGATGCTATCATGCTTATTATCAGTAGATTTAATGATTTTGATTATTTCTTCAGCATAACCCATGTAAATGTTTTCATTCAGTACAATCCTATCCCATGCTAATTTAAGCACGCGGGCATAGATGACTGCTGTGTAGAGTGCACGATTAGCAGGGCTGGTTATAAGTAAATCAGGCAACTGGTAGTTTTCAGTAAACCTTCTGGCCATAAGGTAAGCATTATTGATACCCCTGGGGTTCAGTGGCCTGTCGATATCGGAAATATCTTCATAATCCCAGCTCGACTTGGCATGACGTGCAATGTGGAGGATTTTGGACATCAGTACAACAGTGATTGATTACTTACCCAAATGTATGAAAAATGAAATGCTGAAACAAGTTCAGCATGACGGTTGAATCCTGCAGGCGCATTGGCTTCGCCGAACTCAGGAACTCGTTTCCCCGCAGCTTGCTGATTGTTTCAGGGTGACCCGGTATTGAGGAACAGATTCCGAAATGAATCCGGAATGACAGTAATGTGCAGGTTACAGCAGGTTACTGGCCAGTTCTGCCAGGTAACTCCTTTCCCCTTTCACCAGGTTAACATGGCTGAAAATATCCTGGTTTCTCATTTTGTCTGAAAGATAGGAGAGACCATTTGACCTGGAATCGAGATATGGTGAATCAATCTGTTCGATATCACCTGTGAATACCAGCTTTGTTCCTTCACCTGCACGGGTAATTATGGTTTTTACCTCATGCGGGGTGAGGTTTTGCGCTTCATCTACAATAAAGAATACCCTCGAAAAGCTGCGTCCCCTTATATAAGCCAGTGGTGTGATGACCAGTTTCTCATTTTTCAGCATTTCTTCAATCTTGGTGAATTCAGGGCTCTGCTGACTGAATTTATGCCGGATAACTGAAAGGTTATCGAACAGGGGCTGCATGTACGGTTCAATTTTTTCTTTTACATCACCGGGAAGAAAGCCCATATCGCGGTTAGCCAGGGGTACAATCGGACGGGCCAGAAAGATCTGTGTATATAACTTCCTCTGATGAAGCGCAGCGGCCAGAGCGAGAAGGGTCTTACCTGTACCTGCTTTACCTGTGAGGGCTACCAACTGGACTTCGGGGCGCACCAGGGCATCCAGTGCAAATGTTTGCTCTGCATTGCGGGGATCGATACCATACATTTTTTGTTTCTCAACCCTGTCAATCACCTTATTAAAAGGATCGAAATGAGCCAGTGCACTCGATTTCCCGTTCTTCATGATATAATACTGGTGCGCAATGGGTTCTTCAGGGAATTTAAACTCCTTTACCGGAACACCCTCGAAGTTATCGTATAGTTTGGAAATCAGCTTGCTCTGCATATTTTCGATAATGGTAATCCCCTTGTACAGCTGATCAATATTCTCAACCTTATCATTTTCATAATCCTGAGCCATAATTCCAATGGATTTGGATTTCATTCTCAGGTTAATGTCTTTACTGATTAAAACAACATTTTTCTTATTGTTCTGTTGATAAATATAGTCTGCAATTGCCAGGATACGGTGATCCGGTGTATCCTCCGGAAAGGAATTTTTTACGATATCGGAGAAAGTTTTTCCTGTTTCAATAGACAGTTTCCCGAGATTTTCACCAAGTTGGATACCGCCATTGAATAGTTGGTCCCCGGTCAGCTTATCAAGCTCTCTTGTAAATTCTCGGGCCTGGAAATTAATCAGGTCATTGCCCTTCTTAAACCTGTCAAGCTCCTCAAGGACTACGATTGGAATTACAATATCATTTTCCTGAAATTTATAGATACATTTGTAATCATGTAACAGGACATTAGTATCTATAATAAAGATCTTCTTCGCTTTTTTTGCCATACCTGAAA
>CAYZEZ010000063.1:0-19171 GCA_964477295.1 uncultured Bacteroides sp.
TAGACGGGATCCGGAACGTGGTACCTGAAATAGGCCCATTGTCTTTTCTCGTGATCGGCCACCAGGCAACCTGTATAGCTGGTGCAGAATTCCCCCTGGCCCCAGGCTGTCCCTATATAATCTTCAGTACCTGTCCCTGCCAGGGTTGGATAATCCGTATCTCCATCCAGGTACATTTTTACTTCCCCCTCTCCCCACCAGTGGTTTTTATATTTTGGGTTGGCGATAACCCCGATATTGGAACCAAGAAAGCGCCCTTTTCCCGATACCTCCGGTAAGATCTGGAAATCCTCCCCCAGGGTGGTTGCCGTATCACGGTGCCAGAAACAGTGAAAATAAAGGTAATCGGGGTCCCACTCCCTGAACTGAATGAGGTTGATGTCGTAAAACAGCATCAGCAGGTCCCTGTCGCTTTCATTGGTCAGTACCACCCTGGCAGATTTTTTGAATGGCATCTGGATGAAGCAGTTGAATGACCTGCCTTCGGGATCGGCAAAAAGGGCATTCTCAAAAACAGTCCTGCGGCCCAGTCCCACCCCGAAGAAATCGCCAAACGGGGCTGATACAGCCGGTTTTTCACAACCATCCCAGTACATTTCAATTTTTAATGATCTCAGCATCTGCGGGGAACGGTCGTTGATGGTTGCCCAGATTCGATTAATCATCCCTGGTCCGGACACTTCCAGCAGGGTGACCGATTCACCCGCCAGGACGGCATCGCAGGGATGTCCTTTCGCCCCTTTGTTTTCCTGTCCTCCCTGGCCCTTACCGGCCGTGATATTCTCAAAACTGCTCCAGCGGGTTTCCACATCCCGGTATTCGAACAGGTTGGTCCCGGAATAAGCGGCTTCCCCTGATGGCCCGGTATTGCAGGAACCGAGAAACAGGAGGGGGATCAGGATAGCGACTTGCCAAAATAGTTTTTTCATGGTGTTATTAATTTGTTTACGGTAATTCAAATCCGCAGTTCAGAAAGGTCTGGTCCAGTGCAAATCCGATGAACATGGGATATGACCAGCTTTTATAACGATTCCAGATCTTTCCTACGTAGGCCGGGTATACTTCCCGGATGACCGGGATCAGGGGGAGGGCTTTTTTGCCTAATTTCCGTGCGCTTATCGCAGCCTGGAGGACCACTGTCGGGTTGGCTTCGTCACGGAGATACTTCCCGATCACCGGCAGGGATTCGTCACAATAATCCAGGTGGCACAACAATTCGGCAGCCGCAATGGCTACACACGGCGACGGGTCGTCCAGGCGGTTTTTCAGTTCCTGTACAGCCTGTTTCGCCACTGCCTGTTTCGCTTCCAGGGCAAGTACTGCCCAGTAACGTACTCCTGAATCGGGATCCCTGAGCAACGGGATGATCTCTTTGACCGTCACCCGGGTGTCCCCGCACATATTGGCAGCATAAAGGATTTCCTTAATATGAAATGCCTCCGGATCCGATGCCATCTCCCAGGGCGAGCTTCCTTTGGAACGCAGCATCATTTCGGATTCCGGAAGGAGTCCGACATCACGGGTTCTGATCATGACATTATACAGGGTATCGCGCATCGCCACGACCGTTGCATGATGGGCCGGATCATCTGCCAGGTTCACCAGCTCATACGGATCATTTTCCAGGTCATACAACTCTTCCCAGGACTTGGGCATCCAGAACAGTGCGGCTTCCGGGTTAAGGGCGCCCTCCTTTTTCAACCTCCTGAGTTCTGCAAAGCTGGACTTATCTTCGTTATAGATGATCGCTTCCTGTATGTAAGGCTGGTACGGCATGAAGTTCCGGATATAAATATACCTTTCGTTCAAAATGCACCTGGATACATCATAGGCATCGTCGGCACGGCTCCGTGCGCCGAACACATATTTATCCGGTTCACCCGGAGCTTTCCCCAGGAATGGATTTCCCTGCATACGGTCCGGAACAGGCAGTCCTGCCAGGGACAATACGGTCGGGGCAAAGTCCTCGAAACTGACCAGCCTGTTCTCTTTACTCCCCGGACCGGACGTGGCCAGGTCACGGTACTTTTCCGGTATTCTTACGATCAACGGCACATGCAATCCTGTATTGTACAGCCAGCGTTTATACCTGGGAAGGCCGAAGCCGTGATCGGCGAAGAAAAAGATAATGGTATTTTCATACAGGGCGTCCTCTTTTAACTGGCTGATCAATGGTTCAACATAGTCCTTGTCAAGAACCGATATGAGATCGTACTGGTGGGCCCAGATTTTTCTGAATTCCGGGGTGTCGGGGAAATAGGGAGGCAGGTCAGCCTCATCGGGATCATGTTTCGTTTTAAGGTTCCCGGTATCCTCAGGATCGAATGTATTGGCATGCCCTTCATGGGTGATCCCGTAATTGAATACACTGAAAAATGGTTGTCCCTCCTTCCTGTCACGCCAGTGGGCCGTATCACTGTTCTCGTCCCACCGGCCCTCCGGATCGAAGTTATAATCTGTTTTTGAATTGTTGGTGCAGAAATAACCGGCCTTCCGAAGGTATTCCGGAAGGGTTATTAAATCATCCGGAACCGGTATTTCCGACCTCAGGTGCTGTGTTCCCAGGGAGGTTGCATATATTCCAGTGATCAGGGCCGACCTGGAAGGGGCACAGATAGGCGCCGTGGAATAGGCACGGGTATAAAGGATCCCCTCCCCGGCCAGCCGGTCGAGGTTTGGCGTGGAGGCATACTCATCCCCGTAACAACCCAGCGCAGGGCTGATGTCTTCACACGAGATCCAGAGGATGTTAGGCGGTTGTTGAGACTCTTCACTGCAACTGTAAAAACCAAGTGCAATAAAAAAAAAGAATATCCAGGCTAAAGGTTTCATCAGGTTGATTATTGTTAGTCGATTGAAATTTTCAATTATCCGCAATTTAACAGAACGCGATCAAATTACAAACAGGACAGGCCATGACAGCGCAACGATTCCTATTCAGGCCGGGATTTACCGGCAAATAATGAGTTTTCGATGAAACCTTCCGACATGCAACACATACAGACCTCCGGGGATTTTCCAATGCTGGTTAACAATGAATCCAGTTTCCTGGTGGGAAGGATCCATCTGTGGTCTTCATCTCCGCCACCCAGCCAGCCAGGCACCCCACCGATCTTATGCACTCTTTCGGCGACAAATTGCGAACCCCTGATGGCCGGGGCACACATTCCAAGGGCAGCCCAGTGGTAGGTATCCATGGTTTCCGAAGCTACCAGGCAGGTAGCTTTGCCGCCATTTGAAAATCCTGCTATGTAGAAGCGCCCCGGATCGGTATATTTTTTCGAAACCTTCAGGACAGGGCAGGATAGCCTTCATGAGGTATTTTGTGATATTTGATATAACTTTCCAAAAAAATGAACAATGAACCTGAGATTGATTTTATTCCTGTTGATTATTTGCATTATACCTGGTTGCCAGCCCGATACGGAACAATCCTTTGAATGGCTTAAGCTTGATCCCGAAACAGAATACCAGAATATCTATGGTTTTGGTTTAAGTATTGTTAATTACAAGGATTTTCCACCGGAGTATTATGATGACCATTTTATTGATATGGTAGTTAATGATCTTGGTATGAGTATTTTAAGAATACCTATTACAGAACAACTTGAATACTTGAACGATGACAAAGATCCGGATCATTTCAACTGGGACGGGTTCTGTATGTCGGACAACCATCAAAGAAAGGGCTTGGCGGAAACCATGGAGATCGTCACTGCTTTCAAGGAAAAGGGTATTAATTTGTTCATGGCTTCACCCTGGTCTCCCCCGGCATTCATGAAGACCAACCGGGCTCCTATCCAGGGGGGATTTCTCAGATCCGACATGTATAAAGAATTTGCTGAATACCTGGCTGCCTACATTATACTGGTAAAGCATAACTGGGATGTAGACATCAATTGGATCAGCCTGCAGAATGAGTGTATTTTTATTGAGTTTTACAGGTCGTGCCTGTATCATGGTTATGGAATGAAAGAGGCGTTAAAGGCAGTGATGGACAGGTTCGACAGGGAAAACATAAATTCAGGGATACTAATCAATGAAGATATCCTTGTCCCGGAAAGGGTGCATGCTTTCCTTGAACCTGTTTTTGATGATCCTGTAACACGCAATTATAATGGGGATATTGCCGTCCACAGGCAGGCGAAGGGGGATGAGCTTGTTCAATGGAATGAACTGACAAAGGATTTTGACAGGGATTATTGGATGACTGAAACCTCGGGACATGATACATCATGGGGAGGAGCATTAGAAATGGTTAAGGACATGCATGAATATCTTGTACTTGGGAATTTCAGTACATGGATCTACTGGCAGATCAGTGGCAATACGGGAGGAAGTAACCCGGGGTTGTATACCTTAATGCTGGAAGGGAAACCTACATGTAAATATTATGCAGCTAAACATTTCTACCGATATATACGGCCCGGAGCAGTGCGTATTGATGCTTCCTCAGGTTCCGGGGATCTTCTTGTTTCAGCCTATAAGCACAAAGAAGAAGGTACATTGACCGTGGTTATCATCAATCCATCGGATAATCCTGTTACCATCATGCTGGAGAATAATCACTTTATACCCGGCAGGTTCAGTGTGAATCAATCTACAGAAAAAGAATTGTTCATTTCGACAGGAAAATATCGAAAGGGTGATCTGCTAACCATTCCGAAGCGCAGTATTGTAAGCTTGGTTGGAGAAAACAGGAATCTCAGGGAAAAGGAGTATGTTACTCCTTTTAAGGAAAGCTGGAATGATGTCCTGGCCGCAGAAGGGAAGCTGGGTAATTTCAGGGAGTATCCAATAGAATCAGAGTGGCAGGGTGCGACAGATGCACATATAGGTCGCCTGATCCAGGCGGAAAATGCTGTCAATTCAGGCCATATGGACAAGCAGAGGTATGATGGATGGTCCCTGATGCATGAAGCTATCCTGAACGGGGACGGTGATGCCGTAAGTTACCTGATCATGAACGGGGCGAATGTCAATATTACTGCAAAGGACGGGTGGACACCATTGCATGCAGCCGCATCCGGATTTGTCGGGAACCGTGGTATTCAGATGAAAAACAAGGAATATACTAATTACGAACTATTCCGGATGGTGCTGGAGGCAGGCGGGGATGTCAAGGCTGTCACAACGGATGGCTGGACACCGCTACATTGTGCGGTAGCCAATGCATATACGGGTTGGAGACAACCGGAATCGACTGCAATCAACAGGATAACCGACCTGATAAGGGCAGGTGCCGACCTGGAGGCGAAAGATATAAATGGACGCACACCGCTTCACTGGGCTGCTATGCAGGGATATTCCCATTATATCAATGAACAAACTACCATTGAATCTGATATTGTGGAGATGCTGATTGATGCAGGGGCTAAGGTAAATGTAATTGATTCATTTGGACGCACACCCCTTCATTATGCTGTGGAAATGGGATATGGACCCATTTCATGTACCCTTGTCGAAAACAATGCAAATGTCTATATAGCTGACGCAGAAAATAAATCCCCAATTGACATTGCCCATGAGAACCAGTCGGCATATTTAATCTATATACTTGAAAACAAGAAATTACCGGAAGGAAGTGATGAAGGCATTGCTGGCATTAGTACGGATGAAGCTGTTCATGACCTGGATCAGGAACTGGTTGGGGCAGCCGTCTCAGGTGATGAAGAGCAGGTAAAACAACTCCTCAGCAAGGGGGCTGATATATATTACAAGGACAGGGATGGATTCCGGGCTATTGACAGGGCCAGGGATAATGGTAATAATCCGGTTGTTGAGTTACTTATTGAAGCTGAAAATCAATACAGGAGTAATTAGTTGAAGCTACTGGTTACGGATTGCTGCCTGCCGGGGGAAGATCATTACCGGGCAGCCTGATTTATTGGGTGCATATGCAGGGGCCCGGAGATTATTCATCCTGATCGCAGGTTATAAATGAAGATTCATTCACTATATATCTGTTGCTTTTACCTGTCCATACCTTTCCTTACCCGGGTACTTTCCGCACAGAACGGATCATCTCAGGTTCTTATACCGGTTATCGATGGTAATTTCTGGCAAGTAGCAGGGAATCCCGACCTTGGGGAGTTGACCGGTGAAAATCAGCAACCGGTTGATTTTGCTATATGGCAGGCAGAGGATAGTACCTGGCAATTATGGTCCTGTATCCGTGGAACCAGGTGCGGAGGACACCACCGCTTATTCTATTCCTGGGAGGGAAAAGATCTTGAAAGCTGCAACTGGGAACCCGTTGGCATTACAATGATGGCGGATACCATGCTGGGAGAAAGCCCGGGGAGTCTCCAGGCACCTTATGTAATCAATGAGAATGGAAGCTTTTACATGTTTTATGGCGACTGGAGAAGGATATGCCTTGCTGTCAGCAAAAACGGGAAAGACTTTACCAGGGTCCTGAAAAAAGAAGACGGCGAACCCGTCCTTTTTTCAGAACATGTCCATGAACCTCCTCCCTTCAACCATGCACGTGACCCGATGGTGTTGAAGAGCGAAAACACCTATTATTGTTATTATATCAACCCTGCCAACCCTTGATGGAATATGGATTGCAAAAATGAAATGGGTAGAGAAATAATATGACTCCTGAAAATGACACAAAAATTCGTTATGATTTAAATCCTGGGAACGAATTACCGGTAGCTTGCTACGGGATTTGGGAGCGCAATAAAAAATATATGTAAAGGATCGATGATTGACTTCGTCGAACCCAGGAAATCGTTTCCCCGTAGTTTGCTGCGAGGAGAATCAATTTCAAGCCAGAATTTAAATAAATCATCGGTGTGACAGCAGGGGTGGCGGGAATAAGCACGTTCTGAAGGATATCAGTGAATTTGATTATAAATAGCAATACTTCTCATAATGAAAGGATTATTATTATTTGCCGGCCTGATGTTGGGTTGCATTGGCCTGCATTCCCAGGTCAATGTAGCGGTTGACAAGCCGGTTACCGTGGATTCGGAAACAGCCTCACAGCCTGCCTGGAAGGCAGTGGACGGGCTGAATTACAGCAATGCCAACCGGTGGGTGTCGGACGACAATGGATACCCGCACTGGATCGAAGTTGACCTGGAACAGGAATACGTGGTCAGCCATATCTATTTCTATACAGGGTACTTTGGAGACAACCACCCGGTGGATGAATATAAACTGCAGTATTTTTCGGGATCGGACTGGGTCGATATTGTGCACATAACCAACAACGTGAGCCCGGTACATAAGAACCATTTTGATCCGGTGGTCACCTCGAAGATCAGGCTGGAAGCCATTTCGGGGGAGGGGAATGCCCTTATGATGTATGAAATAGAAGTATTTGCCCTGTATAATTCCATACCAACGATAAGTGCGGTGAACGATCCTGAACCTGTTTATTCGGATGAAGGAACACAGCTCATCGTTCTGGATGAGATCTCCGACGGGGATCCAGACAGTACCCAGAACCTGGCCATCTCCGCGGTAAGTTCAAATTCTTCGGTGGTCCCGGATCCGGTTATCAACTATACCCAGGGCGACAGCACCGCAGTTCTTTCATGGATCCCGGCTGGGGCTGAGGGTACAAGCTTGATTACGATTACTGTCACAGACGCCGGGAGCGATCAATACGGTGGACATAATCAGGTAGAAATTCAGTTCAGTGTCACTGTAAGGGAACCGGATAAAAATTATGCACCTGCCATTAATCCCGTTCCGGATGTATATGCTTTTTCTACCGGCGAAACTTACCGGATCAATTTGACAGGGATATCCGACGGGGATCATAATAAGGAGCAGGAGCTTGATATCATGGCAGTTGCAAGTGATACAACACTGGTCGAAAACATCGGCATTTCATACAACCAGCATGATTCGACCGCTGTCCTGCAGTTTAATACTACCGGGAACAACGGAACATGCAACGTTAGTATTACCGTTAAAGATGACGGAGGAACCGAAGGGGAAGGGACCGACAGTACCCTCACAGGCTTTAATGTCGTCATCACCGGCAGGCAGCAGGCCGTGAAGATTACAACCGACCTGCAGTCCATGCACCAGGTGATGGAAGGATTTGGCGGGTTCGGGCTGGAAAATGTAACCTGGTCAAGGGGGCCCTATTATTCGCAGCAATACATCGATGATATTGTTAACGACCTGGGTGTGACCATTCTGAGGATCGCTGTTTCACCCGTAGGATTCGAACCCGTCAATGACAATGCGGATCCTTATGATATTGACCTGGAACAGTTCCGGAATAATATCTATAACCATGAGGACTGGAAATACATTGATTTCATCCGCGACCTGTACAAAGCCGAACCGGATATGAAAGTGATCGTGTCAAGCTGGTCACCCCCCGCCTGGATGAAGTCGAACAACAACGTCCAGGAAGGAGGCTACCTGCTGACCCGGTACTATGAAGAATATGCCGAATATGTGGTGGCTTTTATCAAGCTGTTCAAAGAAGAAACAGGCGGGGATTTGTATGCCTTCAGCCTGCAGAATGAACCCACCTTCTGGGAACCCTATGAATCATGCCAGTATACGCCCCGCACCTATTGTGACCTGATCAAAGTGGTGGGAGAGCGTTTTGATGCAGAAGGCCTTGATACCAAACTGTTCTATCCGGAAGAGGTCATGGTAAGACAAAACGATATGCTTGGATGGATGAATACCCTGAACAACGATGAATATGCCAGGGAATATGTGGATATTGTTGCCGTCCACGGTTATGAAAGTACAGGCATCAGTGCCGGTGAGATAGGAGGGGACCTGTGGGATAAGTATTATAATAATTATGTGGACTACCCGGGATACCCGAAGCAATTCTGGATGACAGAGACATCGGGACAGGAGAATTCTCACGAAGGGGCCATGCGCCTGGTTGCGGGCCTGAGCAATGCCATCACTTATGGCCGGCTAAACGCATGGGTGTACTGGACCATTTCAGGAGAGGTGCATGATCCGTATGATCCCGAAAACATATATGACCTGATGCTGAACGGGGTGAAGCTTAAGAAATATTATGTAATGAAGAATTATTACAGGTATGTCAGGCCGGGGGCCAGGGCAGTGGAATGCAGCAGTACCGATGTCGACATACTGGTCAACGCATTCTGGCATGAAGAGAACAATACCCTGACCTATGTACTGGTCAACAAATCAAATGTGCACAAGACCGTGAGTTTCGATTCCTACAGCATGGCCACGGACACTCGTCTTTTCAGGACATCCGAAACAGAAGACTGTGAAGAGGTCCCGATACCTGCAGGGAGTGAATCCTTCTCCCTGCCCCCCATGTCAGTGTCGACCTTTTTCCTTTCGGGCGGTGAGTACAACAACCATCCGCCTGTTGTCGATCCTGTAAAAGATACCATACTCCTGGATTCACCCGACAGCCTGGCCATCGTGCTTCATGGTATTTCAGACGGCGATGACGATAAGGATCAGGATATTGAGGTTACGGCAGGATTCAGTAATTCAACCATTGTCAACCATCTCGTCCTGGAAGAATATGCAGGTACCGACTCTGCACTGCTTGTATTGTATTTCAACCAGGATGTCAGTGGTGAAAACATAACCACCGTAACGCTCACGGAAAATGATCCCGGCAACATGAACCAGTTTATGCCGGAAACTAAAATAAGTTTTTCCATGTGGATCATCAATTATATAAACCAGGCTCCTGCCTTTGATGTGCTGGATACGGCTTATATTGTGCTTTCAAAAGGCCAGCAGGCCATAACGATTACCGGCATCACGGACGGGAACGAAGAGATTGAGGAATTCCTCGATTTTGATTTCTGGGCTGTACACGACAGGTATTATGACTTTGACAGCATCGTGTATAACCAGGGAGATTCCGTTGCTTTTTTATGGGTGACGCCGAAAAGGAAGGGTGCATCCATAGCGAGGTTAAGCATTACGGACAACGGGGAAACCCTGTTCGGTGAAAATTATTTCGAGGATGAATTTTTCATCAGTGTTGTGGACTATGCCGCCAGCCTGGATCACAGGACAGATCCCGGTGTAATCCTATATCCGAATCCTGCTGATCACATGATCACGATCAGGAATATTGATGATTATGGTCAGTATATCGTGGCTGACCTGTCGGGCCGTAAAATGGGAATGGGAATATTGTCAGGCGATGTGTTAATTCTTAACACAGATAATTACCCGGACGGAATATACAGCATCTCACTTTTGTCACCGGGGAGAGTGTCGGTGTTCAGGATCATTGTTGCCCACTGAACATTTACTTACGGGGCACCAGCAATACGGCATCGGCAGCAAAGGCGCCGTCAGACTTACCTGATCTGACCGTCAGAAAATATTTTTCTGACATTTTGAAGGAATAGGTCCCGCAGTATGCCCAGGACCTTGCAGATGCAGAGAAAGGAAAATCAGATTGATGGAGGATATCCTGCCCGGATTCAACCGTATATGTAAGTCTTTCAGCGATCTTTCTGCCATCTGCAAGATGATCGAGAGCGGGACAATAATAATAAAGATCATATGACCTGGTGTCAGGAACTGTTATTGTGAACCTGGCACTGTGTTCTTCATTCTGACTGAAGTTAACCAGGAAATCGTTCATATATGCCTTATCGCGCCATGTGGCCTTTTCAGATTCAAAACCATCTGAGCATTCAATGAGATCGACCTGGCCGTTATCAATAACCACGTCCGATGCAGTACCGTCAAGATATGGATCTGTTTTCAGCCGTTTCTGCAATTTTTTCACATCGATGTCCTGGATGGTTGAACCGGCATCAATTGCCATACTGGCTGCGATGGCTGCAGTTTGCCCGAGTACCATGAATACCGGTTCCATCCGGATCGATCCGAATGCTATATGCGATGCACTCAAACAAACGGGAACCAGCAGGTTGGTGCACTCTTCATATTTCGGTGTTATGGCACGGTAGGCAATCGGGTAAGGAGCGAATCCCCCTTCCTGGACGTCCCCTTCGTTTTTAACCATTCCATTGGTTACAATTCTCTGTGTGTTGTGAGAATCCATCTGGTAAGCTGCCATTCCGATTCCATCATCGACCACTTCCCTTCCCATGCAGTTGTGCTCTGTCATTATATACTCCCCTGTCATCCTTCTGGCTTCCCTGATATATAATTGTGTAGTAAAATGATTGCTTTCGATGTACTCGTCTTTCGGATATCCCCACGACTGCATCTGCCGGTTCATAATCTCCGGCAGGCGCTTATCCGTTGCGAAAAAATATAATAGTCCCTGAGTATATAATTTATGTGCTTCAAATATTCTTGCCCGTTCAGCGTAATCAGCATCCGGGTAATCCCAGTTCATGCCGATCATATCCGTGCTGAAACCGCCGGAATTATTGATGTCGGTTTTTTCGTTGGGGATGTGTAACCATAAAAAGTGGTCATACATAGAATAAGGAGGTCCCTGTTTGTTTATCTGCCTGATAAGCAGCTCATACATGGCAGAGTCATAACCTGCCGGACGACTAACCGGTATCATATTTTCCGGGTTGTCTGTCAGGCAGAGCCTGAGGTTATATGCCTGGACAGTTTTATCCCCTGTTCCACGTGGTTTCAGTTGCTGCGCTCCTATCCCCCAGAGTAATCCACTGGACGGGTCGCCAGGAACGATGTACGGATCTATACTATCCTGGAATTGATGGCTCCTGGAAAGCTGGACCCCGTTGTGATTTTCGCCATAATCATCATTGCCTTCCCTGCCGATAACATAGCTGACCCCTGACCGGGCCATTAAATCACCTTCATAGCTGCAATCAATGTATTGCCTGGCTTTTATAAAAATAATGGCCGAATCGGGATTACTTGATCGCTCCAGGCTGATGTATACTATTTTTTCCCTCTTCTTCCGGACCTGATTTAACCGGTGGTCATAAACGACCTGCACATCAGTATTCTTCAGATAATCATGAAAGACCTTCAATGCAACTTTTGGCTCGAATGTCCAGGCTTCAAGAATGCCATATTCGGCTCCGGCACGCCTGTAAAAGTCCCTCGATATGCCTGTAATAGCATATTTATTACCAATATCGGTGTGTCCCAATCCCCCTGTTGTCAGACCTCCCAGCCTGTTGCCGGGTTCAATAAGTACTACGGATTTCCCCATCCTATAGGCGCTATATGCTGCGATTACACCTGATGAAGTTCCTCCGTAAATACAGATATCGACTTCTGTTTTTAGCGGTCCGTGCTGGTTGCACGCGGCAAGGATAAGGATAACGAGGGCTGGAAGCTGAAATATATGTTTCATTTTACCGGTACAAGTTTAACATGTATTATGCCATGTGCTGGTATTTTCAGGATCAGTTTATCACGGGTTGTTCCGACCGGTTTATGTGCCCACAGGTCACGGACTGAATATTCCTTTTCCAGGTTCAGCCGTGCCCAGTCGAAAACCATCTTTAACGGTTCGTCCTTCCTGTTGAAGAAACAGTAAGATATCTCGCCTCCTGAGAGTTTTTTCTCAAAAACCTCGAACTGGCCTTCATCGATGGCTTTATGTCCCGTGATGCCCAGTGGATCCTGGTCGATGGCAATGACCTCTTTGTTGGTTAGGATCTCAATTGTTTCCCGGTCCATCTCCAGGAGATTGTTACCGGTCATCAGGGGTGCGGCCAGCATAGCCCACAGGCTGAAGTGCGATCTGGATTCTTCACGGTTCAGTCCCGCGAGTCCCACTATAAGCATATCCGGGTCGTTCCAGTGATCCGGACCAGCAAAACGGTGCAGCCCTTCCTGCATATCCAGGTTGATGATCACTCCTCCTCCCCAGACATACCCTTCCCTGGCATCCGGGATATCCCAGTTATCACGAATATCACCGGTGGTCCTGTACATGTGGCCCACATCCTCTGCCCAGAGCCATGGCTTGCTCAATCCCCATTCACAAAGACTGAAAACCACGGGCCTGCCGGCCGCATACAGGGCGTCACGCATCAGGGTATAGGAAGCCCTGGCATCCTGTGATCCGACATTACACCAGTCGTATTTCAGGAAATCAATTCCCCATGATGCATAGGTCCTGGCATCCTGGTATTCATGCCCTCTGCTCCCGGGCCGTTTCTGGCAGGTCATGGTCCCTGCACAGGAGTAGAGTCCGAATTTCAAACCCCTGGAATGCACATAATCGGCAAGGGCCTTCATGCCGGAGGGGAATTTTTCAGGATCAGCGATGATGGTGCCGTCGGTTTCCCTGCCCACCTGCCAGCAATCGTCGATGACCAGGTATTCGTAACCCGCATCCAGCATCCCGGAGCGGACCATTGCGTCGGCTGTTCTCATGATCACTTCTTCGCTGATCCCATCGCATGTGTAATAGTTCCAGCTGTTCCATCCCATCGGGGGGGTAGGAGCCAGGTTTTCGAATTTCTGTGCATTGGCGGCAAGGGATAAGAGAAGCAGGAGAAGAACCGTTAATTTTTTCATGATCATCAAGGGATTCAATGCACGGATATTGTGGAATGCAGCAAGGATTTTATTTACCGGCCTGGTCCGGAAGATGTTCAGAGCACAATTCAAAATCTTCAATGATGTGCTGGCATATCTCTTATGCCGGATCGCTTTCTTTGTTTCTTCTCTCTTTATCCATACACGACATCATGAATATTCTCATATAAATGTACGGGAAAGACGTTCTCATTACAAATTTGAATCAGATAAATACTTGTTTTTTAAAAATCAATAGCCTTTATTCTGTACCAATCCTTCGGTGTTGTCCATCTCCAGCTGGATGATGGGCAGAAGGATGTGATAGGGCTGGGGATTACAAGGAACGCCCGTAACAAAGGGCACATGCCTGGATATCACAGGGATCAGGCTGTCACAGCGCACCAGGTTATACCATCTTTTGCTTTCGAATGCGAGTTCAAGCCGCCATTCAGTCCAGATAGCCTCCCAGGCTGCCTGCTGGTCTAAAGAGGTTGAAATGTCGGGCGGGTAGTTCCCGTCATCGTCCGGGTTCATTGACCTCTTCCTGGCCCTTGCCCTGATCTCGTTCAGGTATCCGATGGCTTCCGCAGTCTGACCCAGGTGGTTCCGGGCTTCGGCTGCGACAAGCAGCACTTCGGCATACCTCATAGAGGCAAAATTCTGGGAATTCCTGGTGTTGTCGGGCCAGCTCTCAACCTCTCCGGGGTACCGGCTCCATTTGGCGATACAGGGATTAGGGAGTGTTTCAATCTTGCTGTAGTGATACGAATCCAGCACCTTTCCTTCCGGTTTACCTGTCATTTCATTGTAGACAGGGGCATCTTCATACAGGTAACAAATGATATCGAAGGTAACATCTCTCCTGTAATCACCCCAGTGATAAGAATTAAACAGGTTCATCGTGCTTGCAGCCGTTCCCCATCCACCCGTCTCCTGCGGTATCCAAAGGGCACCGCCGTTGTTGTTATTGTGCCATCCGTCATAATCCTGTCCGGCTACATAAGGTCCCTGCACATTCCCGGCGAAATCGACAGAAAACAGGAACTCCCTGCTGTCACCCTTCTCCCCGTTGAAAAGGTTCTGAAAGTCCTCTTCCAGTTCATAATCAAAATCGGTTTTGTTATCGATCACCTGTTGTGCATAATAAGCAGCAGCTTCCCAGTGTGAGCCAAAATCCCCTGCAAGGCTGTTGACCAGGGCTTCATCAATACTCCTGTATTCATAGGCATCCTTGTAGATATTGTTGTAGGTTGTCAGGGTCAGGTGAACCTTTGCCAGTACACCCAGTGCAGATCCCCTGGTAGGACGGGTCCGGATGCCGAATCCCCTGGAAGTCATCGTGTGACGCTGGTCGGGAAGGTTCTCGATGCAAAACAGGAGGTCTTCAATGATGTGCTGGTAGATCTCTTCTGCAGAATCCCTGGTTTTGGTTTTGCCTTCCTTGGGATCAGCCAGCGGGGTATCGAAATAGGGAACATCACCATTCACCCTGACCAGGTGAAAGAAAGTGAAAGCCCTGACGAACCGGCCTTCTGCTTCAAAACCAAGTCTCGTTTCTTCCGGTAAAGCCTCCATAAGCGGGGCGTTCTGGATGATGAGATTCGCACAGTTAATGGTTGCATAGGCGGCTACCCAGTAATCCCCGTCCGAATTTCCAGCAATTGTATTGGAGGCATTGAATTCGTACTGGTTCAGAAAATACCTGTAAGGCCTGAAATTGACCTGGCTGATATCCATATCATCCGAAAGGATATCCACCATCAGGAAATTGGCATAGAGTGACCTGGAGGATGCCATGCTTGAATACATCCCCAGGACAAATCCATCCATGTCTTTTTCGGTTTTGAAATATCCTTCCGGGGATACTTTTCCGACGGGTACCTCATCGAGATCCATGCAGGAACTGACCAGGAGAATGATAAAAGACAAAATGGTGCATTTTTTCATGGATTTAATCATTTAAATCAATATCCTTTGTTCTGGACCAATCCATCGGTTACATCGAATTCAAACTGCGGTATCGGGAGCAGGATATGATACGGTTGTGGATTGCAGGGCTGTTGGGTTACAAAAGGCACATGTCTTGAAATCACGGATACCAGGCTATCGCGACGGACCAGGTTAAACCATCTCTTCTGTTCGTGACAGAGTTCCATCGACCACTCATTCCAGATGGCAACCCAGGCATCCTCCTGACTCAAGGAGGTAGAAAGAGCAACCGGATAATTGCCGTCATCATCAGGATTCATCGATCTTTTACGGGCCCTGGCCCTCAATTCATTCAGGTAACCGATTGCTTCAGTGGTCTGCCCCGTTTCATTCAGCGCTTCGGCTGCAATAAGGAGCACTTCTGCATACCTCATGTCCGGTATGTTATAGGAGCTGTTCGATCCGGTCGGCCATTCCTCTACCGTCCCGACATATCTTGTCCATTTGGCACTGTACGGGAAAGGATAGGCTTCAATCTTGCTGTAGTGATAAGTTTCGAGGATTGTCCCTTCGGGTTTGCCGGTCATTTCGTTATACATCGGGGCTTCTTCCCAGAGATTTAAACTGATATCAAACGATACGTCTCTCCGGTAGTCCCCCCAGTGGAAAAGATTAAAAATGCTCATGGTAGCACCCATGGCACCCCATCCCCCAACTTCAACAGGTTTCCTGTATGCGGATACCCCGCCATTATTATTCCTCCATCCATCGTAATCCTGTCCTGCCACGTATCCACCTTTAACATCCCCGCTGAAATCCACAGAGAAGATAAATTCCTTGCTGTCGCCTTTCTCCCCATTGAACAGATTCTGGAAATCGTCCTCCAGTTCATAACCGAAGACTGCTTTATTATTGATGACTTCGAGAGCATAGTATGCAGCTGCATCCCAGTGTGAGCTGAAACCTTCAGCCAGGCCATCAACGAGTCCCTGGTCAATCGACCTGTATTCATAAGCCTCGGCATAGATGTTGTTGTATGTGGCCAGGGTCAGATGGATACTGGCAAGCAGGGCCAGCACAGATCCCCGGGTTGGCTTTGTTCGCAGACTGACGCCATGACTGGTGACGGTTGAATTCTGGTCGGGCAGATAATCCAGGCAGAATTTCAGGTCCTCGATGATGTTCCGGTAAATTTCTTCAGCAGGTGTCCTTACCACAGATTTGGCATCCTTCGGGTTGGCAAGTGGCTCTGAGAACCATGGTATGTCTCCATGCCGTCGTAACATATGAAAATACACCAGTGAACGTACATACAGCGCCTCGGAAATATAAGCATTCCTTTTCTCTTCCACGATGCTGGTCATTTCACTCACATTGGCAATTATAATGTTTGCGCAGTTGATCTGGGCAAATGATGCTACCCAGTGACCACCGTCCGCATCCTCCTGCAGGTAGTCTGAAGGGCCAAATACATACTGGTTAAGCAGGAACCGGTAAGGCCTGAAGTTGTCTGCACTGACATCATATTCATCGGATAAGAGATCCACCACCAGGTCACAGTTAAAAATCGACCGGTCCTGGGCGAGGGTTGCATACATCCCCTGGACAAATCCGGCTACATCGGTTTCTGTTTTAAAGTAACCTTCGGGAGCAACCTTTCCAATAGGATATTCTTCCAGGTCCATACATGATGAAACAAGGAGTGAAATCAATAAGTAAAACGTTAGTTTTTTCATTTCAATTCCATTTATAAGGATTAATACTGGAATTATAGTGTCAATTTAACACCAAGGGTTATGGACCTTGTTCTTGGATAAGTCCCTTCATCAATGCCAAAGACGGCGTCATTACCTCCCCCTTCGGAGTCACCTGCTTTGTATTTGGAAGTTTCGGGGTCATAACCCTTATAATCGGTCCAGAGGGCCAGGTTCTGTCCGCTGACATATACCTGCATATTCTTGATCCAGATCCTGTTCAATAATTTGGTCGGCAAATTATACGACAGGTAAACGTTTTCAAGCCGCACGAATGAACCGTCTTCCAGGAACCGGTCTGTTCTAAGGTTCTGGTTGAACGCTGAGAATTTCGGGATGTCGGTAAAAATCCATTCTCCCGTTTCATCATCGTACCTGGTCCGGTTGAGCATTTCTGTCGAAATATTAGTCACTCCGTTATTGCTTTCAATGTACTCACGGGTCACATTATATATATCTGCACCCACACTGGCCCTGAGGAATATTCCCAGGTCCCATGACTTATACCGGAAGACGTTATTCAGTCCCCAGATATAATCCGGGAATGCCGATCCGATAATCGTATAATCATCTGCTTCCTTGAATATCCCGTCGCCGTTCAGGTCCCTGTATTTGGCATTTCCGATCCTGTACCCATTGGCGATGGCTTCCTCGTCGGTGGTGTAAACGCCATCGTAGATAAAACCTACAAAGGTGCTGATGGGTTCACCTTCCACCAGGTAGTTCAGGTATCCTTTTAGCGGGCCGTCCATGGTGGCATTGATCACCGGTATTTCCGGTTCTTCCCCGACAAGGTCCAGGATCTTATTTCTGTTCCGGGAAAAGTTAAAATCGGAAGACCAGCTGAAATTCGGATGGGTAATGTTGACCGAATGTACCAGGATTTCAAGGCCTTTGTTTTCAACCTCGCCAATGTTGGTTAAAATACTGGCATAACCTGAGATTCGGGGGAAAGGTTCTTTGAACAGTAGGTCATAGGTCCGTTTTTTATAGTAATCGATATTCAGGGTGAACCTGTTCTTCAGGATTCCGAGGTCTAAACCCAAATCCAGCTCGGCAGTGGTTTCCCATGTCAGGTTATTGTTGGCCACAGTGAGTGGTATAACTGCAGGGACTTCCTGGTTATCAACCACTCCTTTAGTCACCACGAAGCTGGCGAGCGACTGGTAAGGTCCGATGGCGGTATTACCAACCAGGCCATAACTTGCCCTGAGCTTAATCTCGCTGAATATCGGGGTAACGGCCTGCATGAATGATTCCTCATGGAGTTTCCAGGCAATGGCACCTGATGGGAAACGGCCGTATTTGTTGTTCCTGGCAAACCGTGAAGAACCATCGATACGTCCGTTGAGGGTGATCAGGTACCTGCCAAGGATGTTAATATTTGCCCTTCCCAGGAAAGATTCGTACGTCCATTCTGATTTTCCCGTTGTATGATCCACGGGTGTTCCGTTACCCATCTGGTTATAATCAAACATGAATCCGTCGCTGAGGTAATGGTCGGTGGTAATATAAAGATCTTCATCCTCATATTGCTGCCAGGAATACCCTGCAAGGACGCTGATATCCATGAAATCAAAAGACCTGGTATAGCTGAGGATATTTTCCTGCAGTACCGAAGTGACCGAATAGTTGCTCAGCCGTGCATAACCATCCCGGTTCTGGCCGGTAATGGTCCTGGAGTCAAATACATTCCCGTGTCTCCTGTCGATCCTGTCAACCCCAATGGAAACTTTAAGCTTAAGGCCTGTGATAAATTCCACTTCGGAGAAAAGATTGGCCAGGTAATTATCCCTCCGCAGGTCGTTCAGGGGTCCGATAGCCTGGGCCAGCGGATTATCTGCAGGGACTCCGGCAAAATAATCGATGGTAAAATTCCCATCCTCATCGTATGGTTTAAGGAACGGGGAAGCGGTTAGTATCGAGTTGGATACTCCTGCCCCTGACCAGAATCCCACCTCGCCGTAATACTGGCGCCTGGTTGCCTGTGTATTTATCCCGGCGGAAAAATGGTCGGTAACCTTTGCGATCAGGTTGAGTCTTGA
>CAYZEZ010000064.1:0-15953 GCA_964477295.1 uncultured Bacteroides sp.
CCTCCAGGTATTGATACAATGCTGAGAAAATGGCTTTTGTCGCCTGGACTGGCCTTCCCGAAGTATAGGTATAATATCCAAGCAGCGGAGTTCCGTCTGACTTGCTGATGGCTGCCTTTGTACTTGTTGATCCTATATCAATTCCAATGATAAGGCCTGGTTCAAATTCCTTTTTTTCTCCACAGAATTCCTCCACCTGGATATCGATAATATAGCCTTCCATATTGCATCTGTGGATCCAGTTCCGGGTTTTACTGAAATCAGGATACTCAGTGTATTTCAGCTCAAGAGGCGGATTAAAATATTCGAGTTGGGCCCCGTCTTTTTTATAATGCCTGATCAGGTTTTGAAGCGATCCGTGTGAATTGGTTGTTTTATCTGCAAGCCGGCGGTGTGCCGCGCCAAGGGCTCCAAAAACATTTGAATGACCCGGTACAATAAGGTTGCACTCCAGTATTTCTTCGAGGTGGTGCCTTACCACCTGGTTCTTTGAAACTCCCCCCGTAAATAAAAGGTTCTTTCCCGGCGGGAAATCATGGAAGAGGGTATCTGCAACATTTTTAGACAGTCCTTTGCAGAGACCGTCACAGATTGCACTAAGAGAATAGCCCTCCTGCTGGGCATGGATCAGGTCTGTTTTTGCAAAAACCGAACAGCGTGAGGCAATATCCGGCACCTTGTCATTATTCTGGCCGGCCAGGTCGCAGAACTCATCTATTGAGCTGATATTTAGTCTTTTTGCTTGTTGGTCCAGGAAACTTCCGGTACCCGCAGCACAGGAGGTATTGGTCCTTGAATGCTCATACTTTCCATTTTGATCCAGGTGGATCAGGTAGAACCTCTCGGCACCCACATGAAGAATATAATCGGGCTTAGGCCCGGAAACCTGCCCTGCCTGGATCAACGCTGTTTGAATGTCTACATATGGAAAGCCTTCGATAACGATGCGGCTGGATGATGTCAATACTATAATTGGCTTCGTATAGGGTTCCCAGCTGTTTTCCAGGTTTTCAAGGCACTGGCTGATCCTTCCCCTGTGTTCCTGGTAAAAAGTATCCAGTATCATTCCTTCCTGGCTCAGGAGAACAGCAGAGACAGCCATCGAGCCGATGTCAATACCAAGAATTCCAGGCTCCTGATCCATAATTGTCGTTATTGCCGGTTTTTAAAGCTACGGATTTGAAATCCGGAGGAAATGTATCAAGAATAAGGGGAAAAGTCCTGTTAAAACAGGATTGATACAATTTTTATCGTGTATTTAGAATGGATTGAAATAATCAGTGAAAGATAGTGAATAAACCGGAAATCCAACAGTTCATAGTTGATTATAGCATTTTTAATTATCTCAGCTGTGTTTTTTCACCGGGGCAATGATTGTGGAGATTCTGCCTGGGTCCGGTATCACCTGTCATCTTAACTTCATCACCTGCAAATATATTTTGTTGATCACGTATCTGCAGGTTATTAAGTTATTGTTAACTTAGTTGTTTTATCAAATGAAAAGAAGGAAGATTTATTGTTAATTATGGGGTTTTTACAGTAGTGATAAATGATTCCTGAAGTTTAAACAGGTGATTGAAGTTTGTTGGAATGAAAATTAAGATCATATTTGGTTTTATAACAATAATATTGAGCGTGTACGTTTCCTGCCTTAATGCACAGATTAGTACACTAAATTTCTTCCTATTAGATAATCAACAGGGACTTTCTGATAATTCTGTTACTTCAATTGTCAAAGATGCTGATGGATATATATGGTTTGGTACTAATAATGGTTTAAACCGTTATGATGGATATGAGTTTACCAGTTTTTTCACGGGAGCAGATACCTTGTCACTGCCCGAAAATAAAATTGTAAAGCTTTATCTTTCCAACCAGGGTGATTTATGGATTGGCTTGTATTCAAAAGGCATTTGCCGGTATAACAGCCAGATGCAGTCCTTTGTTAAATGCCATCTGGGTGATAATTCCCTTAGTGAGTTTGTGGGATTTATTAAAGGAATTACAGAAGACTCAGATTCGGTATTGTATGTGGCTTCTTCCGGAGGATTATTCTATCAGTTCCCGGGTTCTGATGAATTTATTGGTATTCCCATCCTGCAGTCCGGTTTTCCTGATACGGTTCTGACATTTTCCGGACTTTTGAGCCCGCATATTGCAGCTATATCGCCTGATGAAAAAGATGGCCTATGGATAGCTTACGAAGATTGGCGAATAACTCATTATAGCCACCGGAACAATACCTTTCGGCATTATTCCCTTCAGGAATTCCGAAAAGAAGAACAGCAAACACTGATAACCTCCCTGGCCCATTATGATAATCAATTGTGGCTGGGTGCCTTAGGACCCGGTTTAGTTGTTTTCAATCCTTCCAACGGTGATTATAAGGTCTTGCTTAAAGATGAATATCTTGTCACTATTCAGCAGATTTCCTCCTCTTCACAGGATAATTTACTATGGTTGTCTTCAGCAAGCGGATTGGTTAATTATAATACCGCTACTGGAGACTTCACCAGGTTTTCCTACATCCAGGAAGATAACAGGAGCCTTTCGGCTGCAGCGGTTTCCTGTTTTTTTGAGGACGAAAATGGTTTATACTGGGTAGGAACCTATAATACAGGTGTAAATTATGCCTTCAGGAATAAACCTTTTCTCCATATGTACATAGGGCCGGAAAATTATTATTCACTTACCAGTGGAGACATCTCAGCTATCTTATATGATAATAATGGAGATTTGTGGATTGGCCATGGCGGTGGTATTGTTGAATATCATAGATGGTTTAACCAGCGAAGGTATAGCATACCCATAAGCTCTATGGTTGGCTCCTACGGTCCGGGTACAATTTTCGATTTATTCCAGGATTCTCATGGAGATATTTATTGTTCATCCTGGCAGGGAGGATTACAGAAATTTGACCGGGAAAAATTCTCGTTCATTCCTGTGTTGGGATCGAAAGAAAGGTATTTTGAACTATTTGACGGCATTGATATTCGTGACATTGAAGAAGATGACAGGGGAAGATTGTGGTTGACTATGCATGGTAAGGGTGTATACGTATTCGATAAGGAAGAAGAAGAAATAACCAAGATTGTATCTGTGGAGGGGGATACAGCGAGCTTAAGCAGTAATTGGGTTTTCGATATGAGCATTGATAATGAAGGATTTGTATGGGTAGGTACTGCCTATGGATTATCCAGAATATCATCGCATGATTTCAGCATTCGCAATTACTTCAGTTCCGATGATTCTCTCAGTATTTCACATAATGCCGGGCTCCTGGTTAAAAAAGATAATACCGGTAATATGTGGATTGGAACAGATTTTGGATTAAACCTGTATGATCCTGAAAGGGATGCTTTTCATCGAATAGACTTTGCAAGAGGACTTCAGGTTAACCAGATAAGGAGCCTGGAGCAGGATATTTCAGGTTCATATTGGGTCAGTACAGCAGTTGGAATTATTAGGTTTGATATTGATTTTAATCCCAATGGTTTTGTCGAGGTTACCGATATTGACCTGTTTGACAAAGACCATGGATTGCAATCAGATAATTTCAACCTTTACGCATCAGTTAAAGATTCCAGCGGAACATTGTATTTTGGAGGTATCAATGGAATAGACTTCTTTGATCCTTTGACAATCAGACCATTAAAGATTTTCCCACAGCTGAGAATCAAAAGTATTGAGATCTTTGGGCAACCTGTGCATCCAGGATCCGCGGAGGCCCCCCCTGTGGATGACGAAGGTTTTGTATTATTTACCCACAAACAGAACATGATCGGAATTGAATATGTGGCACTAAATTATTTTAATGTAGATGGCAACCAATATTACTACAAACTCTCTCCGATATATTCTGATTGGATAAGTGTTGAAAACAAAAGGCAAATTGTATTATCTAATCTTGCCCCGGGAAATTACAGCCTCTCTCTTCGTGTTGAATCTAAGGATGGCCTGACCGATATTGCCTCAGATATTTTTAAATTTAAAATAATACCAGCCTTCTGGAAGACCAGATTCTTCAAATTTTTAATGGTCTTTCTCCTGATTGTAGTTACAGTTTTTACCGTAGGTTTATATACATCCAACCTGAGAAGGAAGAAGGTTCAGCTTGAAGAAATTGTGAACAAGCGAACCAAAGAACTCCGTAAGAAGAACTCTGAACTTGAACAGAAGAACTCAACTATAAAAGAAACCAACATCTTGCTGGTAGAAAGACAGAAACAAATTTCGGAGAAATCTGAAGAATTGAAAATTCAAAGCCAGCAGCTGGCCCAATCGAATGAAGAACTGGGTAAACTGAACTCAACGAAAGACAAACTATTTTCAATTATAGCCCATGATCTTAGAAATCCCTTCAACAGCATTATAGGTTTTAGCGATCTGCTATCAAATAAATACGATGAATACTCAGATGAAAAACGTAAAAAATTAATTGGGTATCTGAATAATGTTGTTACAAACACCTTTTCTCTTCTTGAAAATCTGTTACACTGGTCACGATCACAGTCAGATCAGATTCAGGTAAATCAAAGCGACATCCTGGTTCAGGATGTCGTAGAAATAAACCACGGACTTATCAAACCTGTGTTGACACGTAAGAATCTTAGGTTTAAAACAGTTTTTGATGAGCACTTGACTGTTTGGGCTGATAAGGAATTATTAGATATAATACTTCGCAATCTCATATCCAATGCGATTAAATTTACACCGGAAGGGGGAGAGATTATTGTCAAAGCTGAACCAACCAAGGATAATAATGTTCGTTTCGAAATCAGTGATACAGGGATTGGAATGGAGAAAGCAGAACTGGGAAATATTTTCAAAATTGGTGCCTCGAACATCAAAAAAGGAACTGAAGGTGAACAAGGAACCGGCCTGGGTCTATTGCTGTGCAAAGATTTTGTTGAAATAATGGGTGGGAATATTATGGTGGAAAGCACCAAGGACAAGGGGACCAGCTTTATTTTCAACCTTCCGGCAAATTCCAAATCCACAAATACCTGATATCATTAGTTTCCATTGGGATCTGTAAAGGCCGATGAGCCGGTAGTGCCACCAAAAAGCAATAAGCCATCCGGGTAGTTGTCTGCCACAATATCACGCAATCTGCGTCTATCGGTAACAGGTAATAGCTGGGCTTGCAGGAAGGGGCTATTTGTAAACAAAATCATTAAAAAAACACTTGCAATCTTTATCCTACTCATCTTTTCTGTTAAGTAATTAATTCAAGTTAATAGATACCGGGTACTAGTTGCTAGTTATAACATTAATATTCAATAACTTAGTTGTTGTATAGTTTTAAAATAGGTGTAATTGACTGAATCATAAGTGGCAGTTATTCAGACACCTAGTAACAAGCAGCTCGTAACAAGCAACTTAGGTTAATTAATGTATAAAACCGGGGATTAAATATTCTTCTAATGATTTAATAATTCCAAAGATATACAATTGATAACAATTTGCCAGTTTTTCCAGGAGGAATCCCCGGCAGAAAGTAATGGGATTTTTATTATTTTTATTTGGGTATATTGTCCGCCTCTTCTGCTAACAAAACGAAAACTTAATGAAGCATCTTGTATTGATCCTATCTGTCCTGTTTCTTATCAATTTGCCCTGGCGCGTTTACTGCTCAGCCTTGCCGGATGAAGCGCCTGTTGTTTTGTGGGAAATCGGGAAATCCGATAATGATAACAGTGACCTTCAGTTTGCACCAAACCAATTCTATTTATACCGTACCCCGGGTGTTTATATAGCAGGTGTTTCAGATCCTGCGCGAAGCTGGCCGTATATCCTTCCCGGGCCGCTGGATCTGTGGGCCGGACCTGGCCCTCACACCTTTGAGATATTTTTCTGCCTGGATAAGATTAACAGGAACTCTGATTTTATGCTGGTCATCGATATCCTTGATGCCCACTCCTTCAAGCCCTCAAAAATTAAGGTGAAGGTCAACAATTCAGTGTTCGAACACCAATTTGAACCAGGCAACAACGACTGGCTTATGTCGGCTATGGATAACTCAGGACAAGAACAGGTAGCATCATTCACAATTCCCGGTTCTGCCTTAAAGGCTGGTGAAAACAGGATCGGGATAACCGCTACAGAGGGTGCCTGGATCCTGTGGGATGCTATCAGGCTTGAGGCTCCTCAAGGCGTGGCAACAGTATCCGGTCCCGATAAAAAAACGTACATCCATTCTGTACACGCAAAGCAGGCGCTGATGAAGGACGGTAATGGTTTATCCAGGCCCATCACACTGGATGTGATTCATGTGGGGAAAGAGACTGAGTCTGTCGTGAAAGTATCTGGAAATGAGCTACTTTCAGTGAAATTATTTCCAGGCCGCCAAACCATCGAAGTACTCGTCCCGGAAAATTCCCATACAGAAGATTTAACCATAGAATTGGTTTCGGATGGGGAGGTTATTGCTTCAGCTTTAAAACTGGTTGAACCGGTTCGCAAGTGGGAGGTGCACCTGATCCATCAGACACACCTGGATATTGGGTTTACGCACACACAGGAAGAGGTGCTGGAGAAGCAGATTGGATACCTGTATGAGGTGCTCGACCTGATTGAGAAGACGAAAGAGTATCCGGAGGGGGCGCGTTTTAAGTGGCATGCGGAAGGAATGTGGGCCGTGGATGAATTCATGCGGAGAGCGACCGAAGAGAAAAAACAGCAATACATTAAAGCGCTTCAAGATCAATCCATACATCTTGATGCATTCTATGTCCACCTGCTGACCGGGTTAGCGACCGGTGAGGAATTGTTTGAACTGATGCAGCCGGCAAAGGAGTTTGAAAAGAAATACGGTGTGCCGGTTATTACTGCACTTGGATCGGATGTGCCGGGTTACTCATGGGGACTGGTTACTGCCATGGCCGGCCAGGGAATAAAATTCCTCAATATGGCTCCCAATAATAACCACCGGTTGGGATATCTTTTTCATTATGCCGACCAGCCGTTTTACTGGCTGGGTCCGGACGGGCACGATAAGGTGCTGACCTGGATGGCTTCCCACGCATATATCTATTTCTGGGAGCAGGATGCATCCCTTGATCGGGTTCCGCGATATCTCGAATATCTTGAGAACAGGGATTTTCCATACGATATCACCATGCTCCGGTATGAAGTGGGCGGTGATAACGGATACCCCGATCCCAGGCTTCCCGACAGGGTAAAGGAATGGAATGAGAAATATGCCTGGCCTAAACTAATCATCAGTACTAACAGCCAGTTGTATAAATCATTTATCGGGCGGTATGAGGATGAGATACCGGTTGTCAGCGGTGATCTTACTCCTTACTGGGAGGACGGGGCAACGTCCACATCTGCCGATCTGGCCATCAGCAGGCGGGCGGGGGAGAGGATCCTTCAGGCTCATGTGCTGCAGTCGATGCTTGAGCCCGGTGTGGATTTGACTGATGATTTTAGCAGGGCATGGAACAATTTACTGATGTATGACGAGCATACGTGGGGCGCATGGTCGAGCATTTCCGATCCGTTTGGTGAGTTTACGGTGAGGCAGGATGAATACAAACAGCGGTTTGCCCTTGACGCAAGGGACCAGACAGTTGGCCTGATGGATAAGATAACTGCGAATTATATAGAGCCAGGTTCCGGGGTGGTTGATATATATAATACTTCATCATGGATAAGAAGCGACCTGGTATTCCTGTCGCCTGAGCAATCTGAAGCCGGGGACCTGGTTACAGATGATCGGGATAATTCTGTTTTGAGCCAGCGATTGGCGGGTGGAGAGCTGGTTTTTATGGCATATGAGGTACCGGCTTTTGGTGCACGCCGGTACAGGATCTCTGATGGAAAAGCTAAACAGCAAAACATTATTGAGATTGATAAGAGCGGGATCTCAAATGACCGGGTGGAGGTAACAATTGATAGTAAGAGTGGTTCCGTTTCGAGCATCATCCTGAAAGAATCGGGGCATGAGTATATCGACCGCTCTAAAGGGCATTTGTTAAATGATTATGTGTATATCCCGGGCAGAGATGAGGATACGGATTGGCAGGGAATAGATTCTCCCGTTACCATCTCGGTAGAAGATGCGGGTCCGCTTGTCGGGACCCTGCGTATTGAATCGGGCGCTGCGGGATGCGAAAGGCTGGTACGCAGGGTGAGGCTTGTTGCCGGGCAGGAAATGGTGGATATAATCAATACAGTGGATAAGAAACAGGTCCTTGATCCCGAACAGGTCTATTTTGCTTTCCCGTTCAATATACCAGAGGGACGGGCGCGTGTGGATATTCCGTGGGGTGTGGTTAGACCGGAGACCGACCAGATGGCTGGCGCCAATAAAAATTATTTTGCTGTTCAGCGCTGGGTGGATATTTCAAACGAAAGCGAAGGTTTAACGTGGGTGACACTCGATGCACCTATGGTCAAATTCGATCCGATCAGGATCATTGGAAAGGGCAGGGGCGACAATTATACGATGGCAGAAATGGGTGTGGAAGGCGTACGTCCATGGTGGAATAAAACAGCACCTGCTTCCCAGACTTTATATTCATGGGTGATGACAAATCACTGGGAGGTGAATTATAAAGCTTACCAGGAAGGGGAAATCTCATATCACTATGCACTGTTCCCGCACAACAGTCTGTATAACGGGACAGAAGCTGAAAAAAAAGCACGGAATATCACTCAACCCATGCTGGCTGTGGAGGCGGACCCTTCTAATCCCGTTTTAAAGCCTTTCATGCAGGTTGACAGCGAAGGCGTGATTGTTACATCGATCCGCCCGACACGGGATGGCAGGGCGCAGATGGTCAGACTCTATAATACACTATCGAGTTCTTCACAGGCGAAAATTATTTTCAATGATTCCCGGGAATATGATGTCCACTATTGCGATTCGATGGGTTATCCGTTAACGCTGGCTGATAAGGCAGTCGAACTGACTGGATATGGTGTGGTGACAATAAGAATTGATCTAACTACGGGTAACATTCCAAGATAGGATTTTGAGATAGAACCTCGGAGGTTCTCCTCGTTTATTTATTTGATTATAAATGATTTGTTAAGTTTTGCATAGCGTTTTTGACAAAAAGACCTCCAAGGTCTTAAGACCTTGGAGGTTTGACATGAAACTAATATTTATCGCATCTATCCTCTTTTCGACAGGTGTTACCTCTCTTTTTGCCCAGCCGCAGATTACCGGCGATGATTACCTGGTCAGCGGGTATGAGAATAAAATCTCCGGGGATGATTACGAGTACCACTCTTCCATAAAGACAAATCAGGAAAGCTTAATTGTAAGAGCCACGGATGGAAATTATTCGATGGTTTGGGAAACAGCACCCGTCCCTGATAATGTTACTTCCAAATACGTGACTTTTGTATGGCTGGCAGGACTCGGATCGAGCCCTGGATTTGCACAAATGGACCTGGTAGTAAATGACCAGCTTGCCTTTACCTTTAATCTGGATGGGAAAGATGAATGGAAGCTAATCCATCCCAATGGAAGCGAGCTGTTTTTTTATTCCGATTTTACTGACCAGTTCGGGGACCATTTCGGATTCATGTTCCTCCGCATCCCGGGAAAAAATATTAAAAACCAGGAACGACTCATCCTGCAGGTAACAGGCAGTGATCATCAGCTATCATCCTGGTATATGACCTTTAAACAGGAAGTTAAGGAAGGCATGTCCATTGATCCGCTTCCCGCTATAACAATTAACAACGAAAAGGAAATGCAGGAGTTGGCCTGTGGTGTAATTTACTTTGGCAAGCCTGTGCAGGCATCCTATTATGCTGGCGATGAGGTTATCAAAGTGGAGGAGTTGGAGTTTGGATACAATGCTTTTCACCTGAGAGTCCCTACGGTTGAGAAGTTAACCAATGCAACTATTAGCGTGGAGGCCGGGGATAATATTATGGGAATTACTTTCGAGCTCAAACCCGTAAAGAAATGGCACGTCAATTTTGTTCAGCACTCGCATACCGATATTGGATATACAAGGTCACAGGCAGATATTCTGGCTGAACACATGCGTTTTATCGATTATGCACTTGATTACTGTGACCAGACGGACCATTATCCGGAAGAGGCTCAATTCAGATGGACCTGCGAGGCTTCATGGGCCGTGAATGAATACCTGAAATCCAGGCCGGAAGAACAAATAGAAAGACTGGTACAAAGGGTAAAAGAGGGAAGAATTGAATTGTCAGGAATGTATCTGAATTTCGATGAGTTGCCGGATGAACAAACCCTGGCAGCTTCCCTTGCTCCAATACAGGTATTTAAAGACAGGGGTATGCCCGTTGATGTGGCCATGCAGGATGACGTAAACGGGATCGCCTGGTGTTTGAACGATTATTACCAGGACCTGGGCGTGAAATACCTGAACATGGGCACACACGGCCACAGGGCACTTATCTGTTTTGATAAACCAACCCTGTTCTGGTGGGAGTCACCCAGCGGGAAAAGAATGCTGACATTCAGGGCAGAACACTACATGACAGGCAATCATTTACGGCTTGTTTCAGGGAATTTTGAAGAATTCGAGATGTACCTGCTCAACTACCTGTCAGATTTGCAAATTAAGGGTTACCCGTATGATAAGATGTCGATTCAATTTTCGGGATACCTTACCGACAATTCCCCACCGTCAACCCTCGCGTGCGAAATGATTAAAAAATGGAATGATATTTACGAATGGCCTAAAATAAGGACCTCCACGTTAACTGCCTTTTTTGAGGATATGGAAGCACGGTATTCTGAAGAATTTCCAGTGTACCGGGGGGCCTGGCCCGACTGGTGGACGGATGGTTTCGGGGCTTCTGCACGGGAAGTGGCCATCGCACGAAAAGTACAATCCGATATTATTGCCAATATGAGCGGAGCTGTCATGGCGGGCGCAGCCGGAAATCAGATACCTGAGAGCCTGTCGGATGAGGTTGACCTGGTAAATGATGCCCTTCTTTTCTACACAGAGCATACGGTAGGCTATCATGCAAGCGTCCGTGAACCTTATCACAGGCAATCGATGGAACAACGCGCTATAAAAGAATCCTATGCCTGGGAATCATACCGCCGGTCGAGGCTATTGCGTGAGGATGTCCTGGGGTTGCTCCAGGCAAATTTTAAGCACGAACAGGATCCTTCAGTGGTTGTTTTTAATACGCTTAACTTTAAACGGGATGGATTGGTCAGGCTGTTTATAGATCATCAGATCGTTCCGGAAAACAGATCCTTTGCGCTCATGGATAAATCGGGACAGGTCTATCCCGCTCAACTGGAATCCCATCATAGCGGAGGTTCATGGTGGGTGGTCTGGCTGACCGATATCCAGGCTTTCGGATTTAAGAAATTCCTGATTGTATTGCAGGATCAACCTTATGAAGATGAGATTACCGGATCAGCTGACCTCGAAAACAACTGGTACAGGATTAAAACCGATATTTCGAAAGCAGCCATTGTGTCTTTCTATGATAAGGACCTTGAGAAAGAATTGCTTGATAAGGAGGCAGCATGGGCCATGGGACAATTTATTTATGAGCGGCTGGGGAATCGCCGTCAGATGGAGATGTTCCGACTGGATGATTACACGAGGGTCCCCCTGGATTCTGCATGGTTCGAGAGCAGCACAGAAGGCCCTGTGTGGAAATCAGTTCTGCTGAAGGGCCGGACTGAAGCATCCATGGATGGGTATGATTATACCGTAGAATTCAGGTTATTTAAACCTGTTAAGAGAATCGACCTGGTATATTCTATCGTAAAAAAACCTATCGTTGAACCCGAAGGGATATATATATCCTTTCCTTTTTCACTGGATGGCGGGAAACTGTATTTCGATGTTCCCGGAGGGACCATTGAAGCAGGAAAGGATCAGATCCCGGGATCTGCAAATGACTGGAATACTGTTCAAAACTTTGCTTCGGTTCGAAGCTCCCATGCTCAGATTGTTTTGATGAGCCCGGAGATCCCGCTCATGCAAATGGGCGGAATCAACACCGGTAGGTTTGTGGCAGGTGCTTTACCTGAATCCACGAACATTTATTCATGGCCTATGAATAATTACTGGACAACCAATTTCAATGCCACACAGACGGGTACCCATGACTGGACATACAGCATTACTTCAGGCCAGGATCAGTCAAACGGTTTTGCGACACGGTTTGGATGGAACGGGCGCATACCTTTTCTTACCAGGGTATTCCCCGGTGGAGGCGACGGTGATGAAAAATGGAAAGGCAACTACATAGGTAACTGGCCAGTTAATGCGATGCTGGTCTCTGCAACACCAATAACCGGGGAAAAGGCTGCACTGATGCATATCAGGGAAGTAGACGGAAAGGAAGTAACGCTCGATTTAACCGGTCCCGATGGTTCGGCCCTCAGAATGGTCGAAACCGACGTACTGGGGCATGAAAATTCACAGAGTTCCATGCATTTAATGCCCTGGGAATCAAAATTTTATAAGATGTATTGGTAGCGCGGACATAATGCAACATTATTGCGCCGATTTTTTTTGTTTCTGTCTTTAATATTGTATTTTTAAATGTTCATATGTTTGAACAAAGTATTGAATGCAATTATGAGTAAAAATAAGTCCTGTTCAGGCTTAAAACCCAATTTTAATAAGGCTCCGTATATTGAGGTGAAGGGAATGGAGAATGAATGTTTTGCAGGATGGGATTCAATTTGTAAAGAAATAAATCGTGCGGCACAGAGCGTGACCAAGCCTTCAAGGGTCATAGTGATTGAATGCTACCAGGGGGTTCACCACAATGAAATACTGGCGGCTGTTCAGCATCATCTCAAACCGGGTTTATTGATTCGTACATCTGAAACATTTCTCCCGGAAGAGGAAATATCCCGGATGACCTTTCCGGATGTAACGGATGACAGGGTATTCGGATACATGACGAGATTGAATATGATTACTTTTCAGGATGTCAATAAGGTGAATCAAATACAACAAATGATTACAGTGGCATCTTCTGAAACCATCATTATATATGGATATGGTGCATCCCTGATTGCACCGGAGCCGGATATTTTCATTTACGCCGATATGGCTCGTTGGGAAATCCAGAAAAGGATGCGAAGAGACGAGGTGAATAACCTGGGGGTTTCAAACAAGGCAGAACCATTCGAGTTGCAGTACAAAAGGGCTTTCTTCGTGGATTGGCGGGTATGCGACCGGTTGAAGAAAAGAACAATGCCAAAATGGGATTACGTGCTCGATACCAACACAGCGGGCCAGCCAAAAATGATCACAGGTGAGGCTTTTAAGGCAGGAATAGCAGAAGCGGTTGCTCGACCCTTCAGCCTGGTTCCTTATTTTGATCCCGGACCATGGGGCGGAAAATGGATGATGGAAGTATTTAACCTTGATTCTGAGGGAGATAACCTGGCATGGTGCTTTAATTGCGTTCCTGAAGAGAACAGCATGCTGTTGAAATTTGGAGATGTATTGATCGAAACGCCTTCTGTTAATCTTGTATTTTCCCAACCGGTAAGACTGCTTGGAGATGCAGTTCATGCCAGGTTCGGAGATGAATTTCCAATTAGGTTTGATTTTCTTGACACTATGGATGGCGGCAATCTAAGTCTCCAGGTTCATCCGCTAACCGAATATATCCAGGAGAGATTTGGCATGAATTATACACAGGATGAAAGCTATTACCTGATTGATGCTAAGGATGATGCATCAGTATATCTTGGTCTTAAGGAGGGAATTGAACCGGATGCAATGATGAATGATCTGAGAAATTCTGAAGCGACAGGAACAGAATTCACAGCCTCGAAATATGTGGAGAACTGGCCCGCAAAGAAACATGATCATTTCCTGATCCCTGGTGGAACCATCCATTGTTCGGGAAAAAACAGCATGGTGCTTGAAATTAGTTCAACACCTTATATCTTTACTTTCAAATTATGGGACTGGGGAAGGAAAGGGCTTGATGGAATGCCGAGACCGATAAATATTGAACATGGCATTAATGTAATACAATGGGACAGGACAACAAAGTGGACAAGGGATCAGCTGGTAAATAAAATTGAAAAGGTAGATGAAGAAGACGGATGGATGGAAGAGAAAACCGGTTTACATGAGCGGGAATTCATTGAGACACGTCGCCATTGGTTCACTAAAAAGGTCACCCATGATACAAGCGGAGGAGTGAACGTGTTGAATCTGGTTGAAGGCCGGGAGGCTATTGTGGAGAGTCCGTCGAATGCGTTTGAGCCCTTTGTTGTTCATTATGCAGAGACCTTTGTCGTGCCGGCTGCTGTGGGTGAATATTCCATTCGGCCATACGGTGAATCAGAAGGAAAACAATGCGCTACTGTCAAAGCATTTGTCCGGACTAATCCTTGATCAATATATAATATTCCTTTTTAATGAAACGCCCATTACAATATTATTCTTAATATCACAAAAGGAACTGAAAATTTTATTCTGGTAAGCCAGCCTACCAGGCGGCGGATTACATGAGAATAATTAATTAAAAAAATCTCAATGAAAAATCGAACCTCACTGAAAATTCTTGTCCCGGTCTTCTTTTCCTTTTATGTAATGGGTTTTGTCGACCTGGTTGGCGTAGCAACCGGTTTCGTGAAAGAGGACTTCCATCTTTCAGATACAGTGGCTCAATTATTACCTACCATGGTGTTTTTGTGGTTTGCCCTGCTATCCATTCCGACCGGGATATTTCAGGACAGGAGGGGGAAGAAATTTACAGTAAACCTGGGAATGGCGATTACAGGTATCGGTATGCTGGTCCCGTTATTCTATTATTCCTTCACTACGGCATTCCTTGGATTCATGATATTGGGAATTGGCAATACCATTTTACAGGTTTCAGCAAATCCTTTGTTACTCGACATTTCCTCAAAGGATGGGAAAGCAGCTAACCTGAGCCTTTCACAGTTCATTAAAGCGGTGGCCGGTATGTTGGGACCCATTATTACAGCCGCATTAGCCAGGTATTTTGATAACTGGAGATTGATTTTCCCGATCTATGCAACCATTTCATTTCTATCGGTTATTTGGCTTTATTCCGTTAAAATTGAGGAAACCAAATCTGAAAAGCCGCCTGCCACTTTTGGCAGCGTGCTGGGGTTGTTCAAGAAACCTTTCGTGGTTGTTATGATCCTGTCAACTTTTTTAATGGTCGGTTTTGATGTGGGCATGAATTCAAATATTGCCAACTTCCTGAAAACAAAATTTTCCATTTCCCTGGAATCGGCCAGTCTCGGCATCAGTATTTATTTTGCCTCATTAATGTTTGGCCGTTTTGCCGGGGCTTTTTTGCTGAGAAAATTGAATACACATAAATTTTTAATCTGGAGCGTTGCTTTAACATTGCTGGGACTTGCAGGTGTATTACTGTCAGATAATATCACATTGACCCGTATTTTGATTTTTATAGCCGGACTCGGATTTTCCAATACCTTTCCCATTATATTCGCGCTCACAGTTGAACATATGCCGGATTATGCCAATGAGTTGTCGAGCCTGATCATCCTGTCGGTTATTGGGGGAGCGGTTATTCCTCCAATAATGGGACTATTGAGCGATAACATCAGTGTAACCGCAAGCTTGTCTGTGCTTGTTTTGTGTATGATTTATGTGGGTTTTGCAGCATTGTACGCCATCAGGAACAGGGAAAGAGCAGAAGTAGACAGTAGACAGTAGGGGGAAAAAAACAGAAAACAGAAAACAGAAAACAGAATACAGAAGGGAAGAAAAGAAGTAGTAAGTATTTAGGAAGAATTAGGAAAATGGGAGGGGAAATCGAAATAAAACGATGAACTTAAAACGTAGAACGATGAATGAATAATGATGAATGAATAATGATGAATGAATAATGATGAATGAATAATGAATAATGAATAACGAATAACGAATAACGAATAATGAATAATGAATAATGAATAATGAAAAATGAATAACGAATAACGAAGAACGAATAACGAGGAA
>CAYZEZ010000064.1:16053-19059 GCA_964477295.1 uncultured Bacteroides sp.
AATGAATAACGAATAACGAAGAACGAATAACGAGGAACGAAGAACGAATAACGAGGAACGATGAATAAAGAACGTAGAACGATTCTAAGCCTTGATGCCGGTGGCACGAATTTCATATTCACCGCAATCAGGGACTATAAGGAAATAATCACTCCATTTCGGAGACCTGCCTACTCAGACGACCTGGACAAATGCCTGAAAATGATCATAGAAGGATTCAGGGAAGCCAACAGCATGATTCCGGAAAAAGCATCCGCCCTCAGCTTTGCATTTCCGGGACCGGCAGATTATAAAAAAGGTATCATTGGCAATTTGCCAAATTTCAAGGCATTTAACGGGGATGTTCCCCTGGGACCAATGCTGGAGGATGAGTTTGGGATACCGGTCTATATTGATAATGACGGTAATTTTTTTGCTTATGGGGAAGCGTTGGCCGGATACCTCCCGGATCTAAACAGGAAACTAGGGGATGCAGGCAGTCGGAAACAATACCATAATGTGATCGGATTGACCCTGGGTACCGGATTTGGATGCGGTATTGTTTTAAATAACAGATTGCTGGAGGGTGATAATTCACTCGGTGGAGAGGTCCACCTTACCCTGAATTCATATCACCCTGAATGGAATGCCGAGGAGAGCATCAGCACCAGGGCTATTCAACGGGTATATGCAGAAACAGGCGGACTGCCACCCGAAATGGATCTTATGCCAAAAGATATATCTGATATTGCACTCGGGAAGAAAGAGGGTCAGAAAGCGGCGGCTTTAGAATCATTCCACCAGTTCGGCCAGGGTTTGGGGAGTTCCATTTGTAATGTTCTGGTTTTAATTGATGGGATAGTTGTATTGGGAGGAGGTATAACGGCTGCCTGGGACCTGTTTGCCCCGGCTATGTTTACTGAGATCAACCGGAAATACAAGGATTCAAATGGAAATTTATCAGCCCGTCTTTCCATAAAAGCTTTTAACCTGGAAAACGACTCAGGTTTGCGTGAGTTTACCTTAGGGGGTGAAAAAGAAATCGTTGTACCGGGCAGTAAACGTAAGGTTTGGTTTGATCATGATCCCCGCACGGGAATAGGAGTGTCAAAACTGGGAGCCAGCAAAGCCATAGCACTGGGGGCATATGCCTATGCCTTACAGCAACTTGATTCATAAAAAGATCAATTCTTACATAAACAATATGGATGTATTATTCAAGCGGGCTATAATAGCCCTGACCTTATATGCTGTTTTAACTTCCTGTACGGAAAATATGGACAGAATGAAAGATATTTATCAGAACATCCCCTCACTCGAGGAAGTATCAGGTGTCTGGGTATCACCTGATACGGTTGATATGGAACCATCGATCAGGAATTTCAGGGGACAGGCACTCGTAAACCGCGATATAACATCTGTAAGCTGGTTTGCCTCTGCCCCGTATTCAGGGGGATATCACACGGGTGTATTAAAGATAAACGGCCGGACCCCCAGATTATCTGAATGGAGGTGGCAACCCTGGCAGGCTTTGCGCAGGGGAACACTGGATCACTTATCAGTACTCAGTTTAACGCGTCTGGTAGTGGACCAGGATGCCATCATGTGGAAGGAGGAAATAAAAAATAATGATCCCGCAGAAAAGGAGCTGAGCCTTGACCTTGACCTGATAGGGTTTATTGGCAAATACGGGGGCGACTGGCAATGGTGGTATCCTTACCCGAAACTGGATGGTGTAACTACTACCCGTGATGATGAGGTGGAAAATGTCCGGAAGAATATAGGTGATCCATCCCAATCCGGTGGAATGGTGGTATATGAACTTATTGACGGTAAACCTCAGGAAAAATGGATGGCGTCAAAATTTCCGTCTGACGAAGAAATCATGAATTGCCCGCAGTTTACTACCAGTATTGAAGGGAATACCGTGTTTGTTGAGGATACTGAGTCGGGAGCCATCACGGCATTCCAGCTGTTATTTGACCCTGAAAAGCTGGAAGAAAAAAATGCAGGGGCGACTGTATCCTGGAAACAGAATGTGAATCCGGGAGAGACAATTACCATTAAATACCTGATGAGCTGGGGTGATAATTCAGAAACCATAAAGGGGAACCTGAAATCCTGGAGTGCAGGTTTTGACAACCTTTTTGCCTCCATTAAAACGGAATGGGAATCGAGGTGGCACCAGATATTTACCCCCGGCAACAATATCCTATCAGGATGTTTCCCCATCCTGGAAACCAATGATGAGAAGGCAAAGAAAGTATATTATACAGGACCGTTGACCATGCTGAACCTGATCAACACCAATCTCCCTCAGCATGACAAAGTTTTTCTTACAGGCGGCCCCCGCTGGGGAGCATCCATTACCTTTTTCTGGGATATAACCGAATGGTCGACCTTGTGGGCAGTGGTTGATCCCGAAATGATGAAGGAGCACCTGACTGACTGGATTGGTATTGATCCCAGCATCCATTACGGAATGGATAATTTCGGTGGGAAGGGTGTAGGGAATGGATACTCCGCCAATTACTGGGCTTTATTCCAGTTGATCCGGTCATATGTTACCATCTCCGGAGATTATGATTTCCTGGATCAGGAAATCAGCGGTAAATCTGTGCTGCAACACCTGAAAAAATATGCCCTGAACTGGAAAGAGATATCCATATACGGTCAGGAGGGTTGTGAAGAGGATACTTACAAACTGGCTGATTTTGGTGATGATGAATGGAACCTGCTGGAATGCGTGCCAACCTATAAACATATCGTGCCCTCTTTTAATGCCGGCTATATATGGATGATGCGGGAAACGGCAGCTTTTCTTAAAAGGAAGGGAGATGTTGAGGAAGCAGAAAAGCTTATAAAGGAAGCAGACGAAATGCTCTTAAGATTGTTAAAACTCTATGCGGGAGACGGGGTCTGGTACAGCCTTTATCCGGATAACCAGAAGATCGAAGTTCGTTATTGCCTCGATTTCATGTTCCTTGGCCGCTACCTGGCCGATGATATCCCTAAAGAAATAAGAGA
>CAYZEZ010000065.1:0-18847 GCA_964477295.1 uncultured Bacteroides sp.
TATATGGAGGTGGTTTATGATTCATTTGGCAGCAACAGGCTGATGTTTGGTTCCGATTGGCCGGTTTGCAGGCTAGCTGCTGAATATGGTCAGGTCACCCGATTACTGGATGAATTCATCCCGGAAGAAGAAAAAGAAAAAGTCTTTGGTGGGAATGCGATCGGGTTTTATAATTTAGACGAGTAGATGAATAGATTAATAAAATCAAATTTGGGCGGGACCAATTTAATGGTGCCTCCGGTTATTTTTGGTACCAGCTGCCTTGGAAACCTTTACCGGGCAATGGATGATCAGACTAAGCTGCGTATCATAAAGGAATGGTTTGAATGGGTTGATGCTCCTGTCGTAATTGATACGGCCGGAAAATACGGTGCAGGATTGGCATTGGAAAGCATAGGCCGGGGATTGAAAGAGATGGGGATTGATCGCAGTAATATCCTTATCAGCAATAAACTTGGGTGGATAAGGACTCCATTAACCACGCCGGAGCCCACATTTGAACCCGGAGTATGGGTCGGCATCAAATACGATGCGGTTCAGAGGATTAGCTATGATGGTATTAAGGAATGTTATCATCAGGGATTGGAACTTTTAGATGGATACCAGACAGAAATAGTCTCGGTTCATGATCCGGATGAATACCTGGCCGCTTCAAAGGATAAGTCTGATCGTGTGAAAAGAATAGACGATGTGCTCGGTGCCTACCATGCTCTGAATGAGCTGAAGGCTGCCGGCCAAGTAAAGGCCGTTGGTATCGGGGCAAAAGACTGGTATGTTATAAAAGAGTTTACCGACCGGATTGACATGGATTGGGTAATGCTGGCCATCAGCTTGACCATTATGAAACATCCGCCTGATATCGTGGATTATGCAGCTGACATGGAAAGCAGGGGGATTAGTATTATTAATTCAGCTGTTTTTCATGCCGGATTTCTAACCGGGGGGGATTTTTTTGATTACAGGAAAGTGCAACAGCCGAATCCCTCCGATCAGCCATTATTTGAATGGAGGGAAACATTTTATACCATTTGCCGCCATCACGGCATTACCCCCGCCGAGGCCTGCGCCGGATTCGCGTTGACCCCACCATCAGTGGTTAGCATTTCACTTAATACCAGCAAACCGGAACGGATCATGGATAATGTAAACCTGGTCCAGGCAAGGATCCCGGAAGCTTTCTGGAAAGAGATGAAATCTGCCGGTCTTATTGACAAGAATTATCCATTTGTTTCTTAATGGAATAACGGGGGATATTGCTCATCCCAAGTGGTTGCTTCCTGGTAGGCTTTTGCCATAGTCAGGACAGTCGCTTCGTCGAACAGGTTACCCAGCATACTGAAGCTGGTTGGCCGACCTTTCTCATTGAATCCGTTTGGCATAACCACGCAGGGATGCCCGGTTAAATTTGTCATGAGTAACTGGTCCCCGCTAAAAGACGGACTCAGTATCACATCATACTGACTGAACAATCCGTAAACTTCCATGATCAGCTGTGTCCTGATGCGGTTTGCCTGGATATATTCTACGGCAGGTACAAAACGTCCCTGGCGGAAGAAATTGGGCCATGCTTCTTTGGTTTGAAGTACCAGCATGTCATCCCGGTTACTTCTCGTTAATTCATCGAACGCAGCCGATGCTTCTGCCCATAGGATGATCCCGAGAGCAGGAACAGGAATATCATCGGGAAGATGAACAGGGAGTAAAGTAACTCCCAGTGATTGAATTACTTCAAGGGCAATGCTATCGTTTTTACGATTACCATATTCTGACTTGAAGAGATCTTCGAGATAGCCCACTTTTAGATTCTGTAGATTAAATACAGGAGAATAGTTAAATGATGCCTGCAACGAGCAGGGATCTTTCTTATCTTTTCCATGGATGGCATTAAAAACCATTGCACATCCTTCTGCAGAGCGGCATAATGGTCCGATTTTATCCATGGTCCAGCTAAGTGTCATTGCCCCGTGCCTGCTGACTGCCCCGAAAGTGGGTCGCAGTCCGGTTACCCCGCAACGGTTTGATGGGGACACTATGGAACCCCAGGTTTCGGTCCCTATAGAAAATCCAACCAATCCTGCAGAAGTAGCTGCTGCCGATCCGGCCGAGGAGCCGCTTGAACCCTGCTCCAGGTCCCATGGGTTTCGTGTAGTGCCATCAAACCACACGTTATCCATGGCCAGTGCGCCCATGGATAATTTTGCCACCAGAACGGCTCCAGCTTCGTTGAGTTTCCGGAGAACTGTTGCTATTTCATCCAAAACCTGGTCCTTGTAGGGTGCTGCACCCCATGTGGTTTTATAGCCGGGCAAACTGAGCAGGTCCTTTGCACCATAAGGGATCCCGTGAAGCGGTCCCAGGTAGGTCCCATTCGATAATTCCTCGTCTGCCTTTTGAGCCTGTTCCATAGCCAGTTCTTCGGTGAGGGTTATCACACACTCGAGTGTATCGCCGAATTTTTTAAGCCGGTCGATGTAGAATTTTGTCAGTTCAACTGAGGTGATCTTTTTATTTTTGATCAGGGCAGCCAGCTGAGGAACGGTATAAAATGCCAGGTCATTCATATCCTCAGGCATATCAACGGCGGGATATTCCCACTTGATTTCCTGCTGGTTTTGGTCAGGGGCAAAACCGTATGGTAAAGGGTTGAACAGCAGGGCAGGGGGGACGTCGTTGCTCAGCTCATACTCCCTGATAGCAGCATAATCTTTTCGTGCACTTTCCAGTCCGCTCATCATGGAATCGCATTCTGCCCGGGTGAACTCGAGTCCAACTATTTTCTCAGCATTCACAATGTTTTGGGTTGAAAGTTTTTTCGAATTTCGTTCATGGTGGCATGACCACATCAGCATGGTCATAACAAGGAATAAAGTAAAACCCGATAGTTTCATTTTCATTTCTTTTTGTTATTTAATGCTTGAATTTAATTGTCTTTTTATCCCCACACCCATGCCCACTCTTCACTCTTAAAAGGCCTCCATGACGCTAAAATACAATCCCCGGTCCCCTTCACCAAATCCAGCATCTATCCGAAGGTTCATTTTTTCTTCCGGCAGGATTGCAAACCTAAGGCCAATGCCGGCGGATGGTTTAATATCGGAAAACTGATTTTCAGAGTAGGGCCCGAACACATCTGCAATACCGGCAAAAAATACTCCGCTGAATCGCCACAGGTACGGGGTGTGATATTCGGCCTGAAGGGCCATAATATGGTTGTCTCTGTACCTGCCCTGGAAATATCCCCGCATTAAATTGCTGCCACCCAGCAGGGATACATTCCTGAAGGGGATGTCAGAGCCGAACTGAAGTTTGGCATAGCCCTGAAACCTGAGGATATGTCCTTTACCCAGGGTAAAATACTTTCTCAGGTCAACGATGGTTTTCAGGTAGCTGTTCCCTGCTTTATAAGAATTCCTGAAATAGACTATCCTGAGCTGATGGTAAGATCCGTCGGTGGGATAAATGATACTATTCCTGGTATCCCATGCAAATCCTAAACCCGCGCCTATTATAAAGGACCTGTCACTTCCCGGTATATCCCCGCCCGGCAGTATTGCATGCGCTGCATCGTCATATTTGATAATATCGTTATGCTCGATTTCAATGAGGGGCCCGCTATAAAATCCCGGGATGAATTGTCGGAAAAAATCGAGCTTTACACCCTTAATTTTTGCCGTGTAACTTTCCATCAGTGTATCCTGGGTAATGTTGCCCATACCAAAGAATTTATCGGGCCAGTATTGCCATTTAAGCTCGCCCGAAAGATGATATTTATTGGCCTGCAGCCAGATATCCGGCATCATGTTCAGTGTATACTGCTTGTTCTGGCTTATCAATGCAGCGAAGTATATTGTTGAGCTATGGGCAGAAGTATCTCCGGCATAAAGTACAAATCCCGTTATTCCTCCTGAAATCCTGGTCTCGGGGGCATAACCCATTATTGGAATGGCACCAAACCTGAACGGCGATCTCCGTTTTGTTATGGTGTCACTATCCTGTGCCGCCAGAAATTGCTGACCTGTCAACAGGAAGGCCAGGATAATTATGAACCTGCTATATTTCCAATGCAGTTTAGATATCACTTCCTGACTTGTAGACGGATGACTCGCAGACTTCTAATCTGGTTTTCTGTAACTCCATTCCAGCATATTGTAGTTTATGATCTGGCGATTCATCCTCGATCTGAAATCCTCCCAGTCCTTTTTCTCTTTCGGTGACCAAACAACCTCAGACAGGGCACTCAGGCGTGGGAGCAGCATATATTCAACATGATCAGCAGTGGCCATGTATTCTGTCCAGACATTGGCCTGTGCGCCGATAATATATTTTGATTCTTCTTCTGTTAATTCCACCGGCAGGGGCTCATAACTGTAAACCTTTTCAATTGGAAGGAATCCGCCAATCGCAAGGGGTTCATTTTCAGTATTTTCCGATTGGTAATAATCAAAGTAACAGTATGAGGTCGGGGTCATTACCACTTCATGATGTTGTTTTGCAGCTGCTACCCCACCTTCGGTTCCTCTCCACGACATCACCGCAGCATTGGGGGCAAGTCCTCCTTCCAGGATCTCATCCCAGCCTATCAACCTTTTCCCGTGTCCATTCAGGAATTTTTCAATTCTTCCGATGAAGTAACTTTGTAATTCATTTTCATCCTTCAGGCCCAGTTCCTTGATTTTTTTCTGGATGGATTTACTGCTTTTCCATTGATCCTTGATAGCTTCGTCTCCCCCGATATGAATATATTCACCCGGGAAAAGATCAACCACCTCGGACAGCACATCTTCAAGGAATGCAAATGTCTCGTCATTAACATTATAAATGTAGGGTGAAATACCCCACTCCTTTTTCACAGAGACCTTTTTATCTGTACATCCCAGTTCAGGATAAGCAGCAATGGCAGCCTGTGCATGGCCCGGCATTTCAATCTCCGGGACAACTGTTATGAACCGGTCGGCAGCATACTGAACAATATCGGCAATTTCTTCGTGAGTGTAAAAACCCCCATGCCGCTGACCATCGTATTTTCCTGGCTGGTCGCTGTAATGACCCACAATGGTTTCATCCCTCCATGCCCCAATTTCAGTAAGTTTAGGATATTTCTTAATCTCAATGCGCCAACCCTGGTCCTCTGTCAGGTGCCAGTGAAAGGTATTCATTTTATGAAACGCCATAATATCGAGATATTCCTTGATGAAGTCGATAGAAAAAAAGTGTCGCCCCACATCCAGGTGAACACCTCTCCATTGAAACCGCGGGTAGTCATTTATATTGACAGGTGCAATATAAATTGATCCATCCTGTATAGAAAACAATTGAAAAAGGGTAATCACACCATAAAAGCAACCTGCTTCATCGCTTCCCGAAATGGTAATCCCCTTTTTATTTACGGTCAGATGGTATCCCTCATCCGGCAGTTCAGGATGTTTGCCCACTTCAAAAAAAATGCTGTTCCCGGATGGCTTCTTATCTGTACGAATTACTCCGAGTTTAAAACCTGCCGACTTTTCAATCAGGTTGTTCAGGTAACCGGCTATTTCATCTCCTTTTTCAACGGCATCAGATACACGAATGACTGTTGATTTGTCCAGAGTAAATACCTGACCGGATGGATGGGTAATAATTTCAACCGGAACAGGGATAATTTGTGGTGGCCCTGTGTCGGCAACGGTTTTTGGGTTGCAGGAGTAAATAGATCCTGCAAGGACAATAAGGATCAAACACGAAATGAATTGAAACGGAATTGATTTTGTCATGATACAATAACTAATTTATGTCGATTAATTTAATTCTCTGCTTGTTGCATCCACACTTGTTGACTCACGGTTGCCCGGCACGCGTAAGGCCACAATCACATCCTCTCTCGCGAATACTTCTCATCTCACAATACACGGCTTACTTATATTTCAAAGTTAGTCTGAATTCAGCACAAAGTGGACATTATCTATGGTAATTCTTTGCCGATTCCGTAAATTGGCCATACAGATTGATCTTTAATTGGTTATATAAATTTTCAATGGAGAAAGAGCAATTTATAAAATATATATCAACCCTTTTAAGAGATTTTGAACCTCTGTTTAAACAGGCATTGAAGGGTGCAAAGGAGGAGCCTGTTCATGATATGAGGGTCTTTATAAAACGTTTTAATGCTGTTTTTGCGTTTTTGTCAGAATCCGGGATGTATAAAAATGACTCTACACGCTATCTCAGTCAGCTTCGGAATTTCTTTAAGTCCGCGGGGAACCTGAGGGATCTGCAAATTCAGCGTTCACTGGCCGGTCACTACAAACAACAAATTTCATCAGATCTAAGTGAGTTTGAAACCTACCTGGCAAATATGGAATCTACAGCTCGGCATGGCTTCCTGAAAGTATCCTCTGATTATCCGAAGCGGGAGCAGATTTATGTGAAAGATGAAATCATATCTGCTGTAAATTCATATTCTCAGGAAGACCTTGATAAATCGTCAGGTAAGTACATGTTTAAAAGGATTAAACGTATTGAAAAAAATGTTTTTCATTCTGACTCGGATAAGTATCTTCACAGAATCAGGCAAACCCTTAAGGAGCTGCGGTTCTTTATAGAGATAGTACAGGCCTGTTCAGAAAAATCGCCTATGAAAGGTCTTGATATTACGGAGATTAAGGATATGGAGAGTATCCTGGGCAAATGGAACGATTGCATTGTTTTTATTGAACACCTGGATCGGTATAGTGAGCACAAAAGACTGCTTAATGCTGATAAAACACCTGCTATAGTTTCTGAATTGAAAACAGCAATACAAGCAGATATGAAGCTAATGGTTAAGGATATCAAACCACAACTCCTTAAACTAACCTGTAAACTGAAAATTCTGATGATTTAGATTAAGTCGCTTATATTTAGAACCTTACCTGCACCCAGCTCAATGTAATGATCCCTGTATACAGCTTTAAAGGCCTCAAGTGTTTTATCTCCGCTACAATGTGTGGGTGCTGCATAGGCTACACCCATATCTTTAAAGGTATCAATGATTTTTTTCACTTCATCTTCTTTGCTTCGCAAAAGATGAAAACCGCCCATTACAAGCAACAGGTTACCGCCTGCTATCTCTGTCGATTTTTTAACAATATCTACGATCCCCGGATGAGCGCAACCGGTGATAACCAGGTTTCCTTTATCCGTTGTTATAACGACTGACTGTTCGATGATCTCGACTCCCATTTCACCTGTAGTGTAAAGGTTGTCGATTAATTCTTTATGGTCCTTAATCTTATATAGTGTTGCGCCCGATTCAGTTATCATGTGGCAAATTTTCTCGGGAAATGATTCCGGAACATATACTTTAACCTGACTGTTTTGTTCCAGGAACATCTTCATCCCGCCGGTATGGTCGCCATGGTTATGACTTAAAATAACAATATCTACATCCTCAGGATCTTTACCCATTTTCTTCATGTTATCAAGCAGTGTTTTACCATCACCACCCGTATCGAACAATACGGTTCTATCTAAACCTTCGATAAGACATGCAAAACCCCATTCACTTTTAAGCTCACTATTATGGTTATAGTTGTTGTAGAGGATGGTCAGTACTAAATCTCCGGCTTTCTGATTCCTGTTCGTGAAATCATCCGGTTGAAAAAAGGACATAAGAAATCCTGCAACTGCCAGGGTCAGCAAGTACGGTATTGATTTCATGCGGTTAGAATTTTATAATTATTGGAAAATCGATAAGTTAATAATTTGAGAATCAATCAGCTGGCGGACAAACGCTTCGCTCTTACATGATCAATAATAATCATGATTGTTTCATGATGATCAGGATTGTGATTGATACTCTAAAACTTAGTAATAAAGTTAAGTGGATTTTTTATAAAAAGCAATTGAAGGCAGGAAGTCTTCAAAGCCCTGGATAGTTGATCCGAGTCATTCTTTTTGACTTCCGCTTCGAGTCTGATTACCTGATAGTTACAGATCCTGAAATCCTGATCGGCATCAGGGCAGGCAGGTTGCTAATGACATCATTTCGTAACATGGTCATTCTGTCCCGAGTACTCCCCCCGAGTGCTCAGGGGGGCACGGCGGGACGGGATGACTAGATGTCAATTACATTATGAATCTCAGTTTCTGAGTTCTGTGCTTCAGGATGATTGTTAAGTGCACCAGAGATCGATACAATACACTCTGCGTATTCATCCTGTTCGTCGATTATCCGGGCCTGTTCGTCGATTTTATTTTGGATTTATTTACTGCTGCCGTTCCTTTGATCGTGAAATTCAAAATGAAACCAGATGAAAATACAAACAGTTATCCTGATCCTGGTACTCATAATCACAGGAGTATCATGCATACCGTCTCTTTATCCTCTCTACAGGGAGAAGGACTTGCTTTTTGATCAGCGCTTAGTCGGGAAGTTTGACATTGAAGGCGATCTGTGGGAGTTTGACAGTCTGGACCTGAATGCTCCGTTTGATAATGGTGATTCGTGGGAACGGTTCAAATCCGGCAAGACCTACAGGCTGGTAGCTTTCGAAGAGGATAAAAAGGCCAAATTTGCTGTTCACCTGATTATGCTGAATGACAATTATTACCTCGATTTTTTCCCGGTCTCCTATCGGATAGAGCATGATTTTCTCAATGCCCTTTTATTCCCGGCACACATTTTCGCCAGACTCGAGTTCACCGGGGATGACCTGGTACTCCATTGGTTTGATGGTGATTTTGTGCACGATCTGATTGACAGCAATAAGATCAAGATCTCTTATAAGGAACTGGAGCATACAATATTGCTAACTGCAAGGACAGATGAGCTTCAATACTTTGTAAAGAAGTATGGAGATGATCCGGGGGCATATGTTGACGAAGAGGATCCGGATACTCTTTACCGGATTCCGGAAAATAATATGAGTATAGCCACAAGGAAATAACGGTCAATTAAAATCTTTGAGCAATGAAAATAAAAACAATTATCATATTAGGATGCCTTAGTATGCTGGTATCATCATGCATTCTGTCTTCACTTTTTCCATTATATAAAGAGTCTGATTTAATCAGGGATGACAGGATAATAGGGAGTTGGCTCACCGCTGGTGAGGAAGATCATTCAGACTACTGGACATTTGAATGGATAGACACGGCTAAGGTGGGAAGAGGTTGGCTTGGACCGGATGAATGGGCCAAGTATAATCAAGGAAAGACCTACAGGCTGATTGCAGTTGAAGATACACTTGAGCAGGAGTTCGCGGCTCATCTGTTTCAACTGAACGGGAAGACCTATATCGATTTCTATCCCGTTGACTTTGAGATCGGGCATGGCTTTCTAAGCTGGCATATGGTGCCGGTTCATATTTTCTCACAAATTGAGATTGTAGAGGATAAGCTCATTTTTTACTGGTTTGAACCGGATTATTTTGCAGATCTGATTGAGCAGAATAAAGTTAAGATTTCTCATATTGAAAATAATGGAGAAATATTAATTACTGCCAGTACAGAGGAATTGCAAAAATTTGTTAAGAAATATGGCGATGAGGTCATTAATCATTCAGAGCCGGATACCCTGCCAAGGGTAATGTTATAGTGGAATAAAATTTGTAATTTTTAGGAATGATAAAAAAGGTCATATTCAGGATCGGGCGGATTCGGATTTTGCAACATCTGGTATTCTGGCTCCTTTCATTTTTTATCCTGGTCAGGTTTTTCAATACTTCCAACCAGGTTGAAAAGATTGATGTCATCTACACCCTGATCTTTCATGTGAGCCTGCTTGCCGGTGTCTATATTAACCTGATTTTGCTGATTCCACATTTTCTGAGAAAGAAAAAATACCTGCTCTATACCCTGCTCCTGATGGTTACCATTGCAGGTGCCTCAGGCTTTAACCTGATCACATTTGACAAGTGGATAGATTATGTCCTGCCCGGTTACTATTTCATCTCATATTATGAATTTTCTGATATCCTGAAATTTGTTATGATTTATGTTGGTCTGACCACCCTCCTGAAATTATCAAAGGGATGGTTTATGTTGTTGGAAACAAACCAGCAGCTAATAAAAGTAGAGCAGGAAAAGACAAAAACAGAATTATTGGCCCTCAGGTCCCAGATCAATCCTCATTTTCTTTTTAACAGCTTGAACAGTATCTATTCACTGGCCATGAAGGGATCAGAGAAAACGCCTAAAATCATATTATTATTATCCGACCTGATGAGGTATATGTTATATGAGACCAATGCAGAGCTGGTTCCGCTTCAAAAAGAAATCCGGTACATAGAAAATTATATTGAGCTCCAAAAATTACGTTCAGAAGAAAATACAGATATTTCATTTCAACTTGAAGGAAAAATAATTGACCAGAAAATTGCACCTCTTATTTTTCTTCCTTTTGTCGAAAACAGCTTCAAGCATGGTGTGAAGGGAGAAACATCAGGCGGTTATGTGAATATTAATTTACATATTACGGATGGATTAGTTTCGTTGAAATTGATCAATAATAAAGGAACGGTGGATGAGGTTGAAAAGAATGAGTTGAAAGGAATTGGCCTGGCTAATGTCAGAAGACGGCTTGAATTGTCATATCCTGAAAAGCATGAACTCAAAATAACGGAAAATGATGAAGAGTTTGTTGTTGACTTAGAACTCAATATATCATGAATTTACAATCAATAATTGTGGATGATGAACCACTGGCCCGGGATGTGTTAATAAAATATATCTCGGATTGTCCTATGCTGGAATTGGTATCGACATGTAAAAGTGCTTTTGAGGCTCTTGATGCGCTAAACCACCATACTGTACGATTAATTTTCCTTGATATTAATATGCCTAAATTATCGGGACTAAGTATGGTAAGAACATTGCAAAATCCCCCCCAGATCATTTTTACCACGGCTTACCCTGAGTATGCTGTCGAAGGATTCGAAGTGGACGCCGTGGATTACCTTGTAAAACCATTTTCTTTCGACCGTTTTATGAAAGCCGTAAACAAAGCCATAGCCAGGGAAGAATATTTAAGAGATAAGACCGGAAATGGGGCAGAGGATGATAAAAAATATTTTCTTATTAAAGCGGATGGGAAGCTATATCAGGTGGAACACAATGATATTCTGTACTTTGAAGCCCTTGGAGATTATGTTCAGGTAATAACCACTGCGAAAAAACTGGTTACTCACGACACGCTAAAAAATGTCGAAGATAATTTGCCGGCTAAAAGGTTTCTCAGGGTTCACCGGTCCTTCATTATATCCCTCGAAAGAATTGAATTTGTTGAAGGGAACCGTGTGAAAATTGGCGAGGATTTTATTCCGGTAGGTCAATCCTATAAGGCAAACCTGGATACCTATATTGCCGGTCAATAAACTGACTTGCTACCATTAAATCAGTTCAAATACTTTTTGAGCATATCCTTTATCTCATTTGATTTTACCGGTTTGCTCAGGTGTTCATTGCATCCTGCTTCAACCGATCGGATTCTTCAGCCCTGGTCCACATGGCTGAAATCTTAATCATTGATTGATCTTCCGAGAAAAGCATGATATAGACCCGGTCAGTTGTGTAAACTCCCCGATCTTTTTTAAGGCATCATTGAAATTCACGTGAATATCACCTGCGGCAAGGTTGATGAACCGTATTGAGATCTCAGTAATGAGCCTTTAAAACTCAAGCCTGTATTTGAGGTTATTTTCTGATTCTTTCTGCTATCTTTAATTTTCAACAACCACAGGCAAATGTTCCGGATAATATTAAGGTTTACCATTCGTAATCTTAGAAAGAACACCTTTTATCATTTCATCAGTATAGGTGGATTGGTAATTGCCCTGGCCAGTGCGTTTTTTATTTTGGTATGGGTGAACCACGAAACAAGTTTTGACCGGTTCCATCCGAAGGCAGACCGGCTGTACAGGCTCACTTTTGAATATGAATTCCAGGACCGGCATACACACTTTGCCCGGTGTTATCAGGACTGGGATTTATATCTGAAGGATTATTTTCCTGAAATTGAAGAGGTTATCAGGCTTCAACCCATGCGTACTACCTCTGTCCGGATTGGTGAAAGTAAATTCATTAGTGAACGGAACTACGCTGCTGATTCCAGCTTTTTTGATGTATTCGGATATACATTAAAACAGGGTGATCCCAATGTTGTACTTAGCGAACCTAAATCGGTGGTAATAACCGAATCACTTGCAGCAAACTATTTCGGAGAGGAGGATCCCATAGGTCAATCCCTGTACTTTGGCCACCAATTTGATACAATACAGAATTTGTTTACCGTGACAGGCATTATGGAAGATTTCCCTGTGAATTCTCATTTCCATGTGGATATTCTTGGTTCATTCGATGATCCTGAAGAACATGTCGGATGGGCCTATATCTATGTCCTGCTTAAAGAGGGAACTGATCCGCCTGACCTTCTGAACAAGTTCCCCGATTTTCTGAAACAGCATATAGGGGAAGAAAATGTCGACCGGTGGACTCCCCATCTTCAACCTATAACTGACATTCATCTCCATTCTCATAAAGACCGTGAAATCGAACATAATGGTAAGGCAGAGAATGTATATATCTTTATCATTGTTGCCATCATACTTATAATCATTGCATTTATAAATTATGCGAACATACAGCTGGCTGCCATCAATAAAAAACTGGGCTTTATATATTTAAATCGTGTTCTGGGTGCGCGCATCCGCGATGTATCCAGGTTTATTGCTTTTGAATCAGCCACTCACCAGTTCATCGCTCTTCTGTTGTCGCTTTTAATACTCGGAATTGGTATGCCATGGCTGAATAGGTATTTTGGCTTTCATCTAACGTTGGATCAATATATCGTATGGATCCAGATAATTTTCCTGGGATTCATTATTGGCCTTCTGGGAGTATTTGCCGGTGCTTTACCGGTTGTCTGGATCCGGTTTCAGGAGAAATTATCGCAAATTACCGGCAGTGTATTTTATAAATCCGGATTTAAAGCTATTGTAGCAGGTGGAGGAATAACCATCAGGAAAATCATGATAGTTATCCAATTTACGGGTTCCATCATATTAATCCTCTGTACATTACTCGTGACTAAACAGGTAAAATATATGCTGGATGGGGGAATTGGCAGTAATAATAAGGACATTCTCATCCTGAAAAATCTTTCACGACCTGTCCTCGATAAATATCCTGTTTTCAAGCAGGCGATTCTGGAAAGTCCTCTGATTAAAGAAGTGAGTGCCAGCATGGAAGAGCCAGGCCAGGATGTGATGGATGCTATGGCTTATGTAATGGAGGGGAGAGATGAATCCCTGGAAGAGGATTATATTGGTGTAATGCCCGTGGATGACAGCTATCTGGAATTTTATGATATCCCATTAATTGCGGGAAGGAATTTCCCTGAGTACAAGGGAATGGAGGCCCTTGAATATTATATCCTGAATGAAGCAGCCATGAAGAAGCTTGGATTTGAATCGCCTGATGATGCACTGGGCAGGGATTTCAGACTGGTGTTTCCTCAGTTTCCTGACATTTTCAAAGGGGGACAAATAATCGGAGTATGCAGGGATTTTCATTATTATTCTATGGCCACACCGGTAAAGCCTTTGGTATTGTTTCAAAAGCACATATGGTTCTGGTGTTTTGCTATCAGAATAGATGAAAATAATTTCAGGGAATCCATAGCATACCTGTCTGAAACATGGAGAATCATATACCCCGATTATCCTTTTGAATATCATTTTATTGATGATTTGTATGCCGATCTGTACCAGACTGAAATCCTGCAAACAAGGGTTATGAGCATCTTTGCCTTGCTCACGATAATTCTGGCATGCCTGGGTTTGGCAGGTCTTATGATGTATTCTGCAGAACTCAGGACGAAAGAGATCGGGATCAGGAAGGTGAACGGGGCAAAGATTTTTCAGATCCTGTATCTGTTGAATAGAAATATCATGGTATGGATCATCCTTTCAATGGTCATCGCTTTCCCGGCATCATGGTACATCATGACTAACTGGCTGCAAAACTTTGAATTCAGGGTGGCTATCGAATGGATCGATTTTGCAGCCACCGGCATCTCAGTCCTTGTCATTGCCCTTATCTCAACTTCCATTCAATCCTTCCGGGCAGCAATTCATAATCCGGTAGTGAGCCTTAGATATGAATAGGCCGTTATCAATTGCCGTCTTTTAAGCTGACGGTCTGATTTGATCCGGAATGGATATACTCTTATTTTTCATATCCCTTGGATTAAAACCGATGGGAATTGATCTGCATGCTCTCAGCTTATACCTTCCTGAGCTTCCATTTACCTCGTCTGAAAAGGATTAGTGCTATAAGTGCCATAGCTGATTCAGCAGTTATGATTGAAATATAGACTCCCCTTTCTTCGAGTCCCAATACTATGGCCAGTACATAAGCCAGGGGGATCTCAAAGAGCCAGAAACAGAATAAATTAATCAGGGTTGGTGTTCCGGTATCACCGGCTCCGTTGAATGCCTGGATCATCACCATGCCCAATGCATACAGGATGAATCCGTAACTAATGATCCTGAGGCAGATAATACCACTTTCGATCACAAGGGGATCAGTAATAAACAACTGGATAAAAAAACCGGGAAAAGCAATAAATACAATGGCAACCAAACCCATGAAAATCATATTTGCCTTCCCTGTATACCATACTGATTTTTGAGCACGATCAGGTTTCTCTGCACCCAGGTTCTGGCCCACCAGTGTTGCTGTTGCATTGCTGAGACCCCATGAAGGAAGAATTGAGAAAATGATTATCCTGATTGCTATGGTGTATCCGGCGAGCACCTCACTGCCAAATTCAGCTACAATCCTTACCAGGCCAATCCAGCTGGTAGTTGCTATTAATGACTGGCCGATACCGCCAAGCGATATCCTGAAAAGTTTCATAAGAATATTGAATTGTATGTGCAAATGATTGAGGAAAAACTTAACTCTTCCCTTTCCACTGAATAGCAAGTAAAACTGGTATAACACAGCAAGTCCCCTTCCTGTATTGGTTGCGATGGCTGCACCCTCTATTCCCATTTCGGGGAAGGGTCCTAAACCAAAAATCAGGCAGGGATCGAGTATAATGTTGATAATGTTGGCAAACCAGAGTACCCGCATTGATATTGATGCATCACCGGCGCTTCGGAAAACGGCATTAATTATAAACAGAAGCATAATTATCCCGTTTCCTCCCAGCATAATGGCAGTATACATATAACCATCACGAACCAGCTGTTCTTCTGCACCCATAACGATAAGCAGTTTTGAGGCAAACAGAGCACCTGGTATGGCAATCAGAATTGAAAGGAATAATCCTGATATGATTGCCTGGAAGGCTGCTAGTGAAGCTCCTTCACGATTCTTCTCACCAATCCTGCGGGAAACCAGGGCCGTTGTCCCGACTGCCAGTCCCATGCCTATGGCATAAATGATGGTCATCAGGGATTCAGTAATACCTACAGTGGCTACAGCATTTGCACCCAGTTTTGAAACAAAGAAGATATCGACCACGGCAAATACCGATTCCATAATCATTTCCAGGACCATGGGTACGGATAATAAAAATATTGCCCGGCTCAGTTTACCGTTGGTAAAATCCTGGTCGGTACCTCCGATGGCTTCCACGATATCTTTCCAGATGGATCTTAGTTTGCTTTCTGTATTAGTTTGCTGTTTAATCTGACTCATGAGAATTGAAAAAAAATGATAGTGGTTTTGGTAAAATTGGATCTTTGCTGATCCTGCAAAAAGAGTAGTCGGGGGAATAGCGGCCTGGAGCAGGCAGGAACAAGGATGATTTACACCATGGCTGATGCAAAACAAATGGTAAAAGTCAGATCTATAATTTTCATCCTGGTAATTCTTTCATGCAAAAGTAGGAAAATAAAATGGAAAGCCAAGTCTCTCGGTCGAACATAATTAAATGAAAGGACACATAATTCCTATACAACCAGCCTATCCGGTTTTTACGTATCCATTCGTTAACATAATCAACAATTTATCTGATCAGATCATTATTTTTTGCTGATTATGGTCAATCATCGTCCAAATACACAGCAAGAGATTCAACAAGCTTTTGTGGCAGGATAGGTTTGACGATAAATTCTGTAAAACCTGCTTCTTTTCCTTTTCTTAAGTAATCATTCATACCAAATACAGTCTGGGCAACTATTGGGATCTTTTTATCAATTCCCCGTATATAAGCAGCAGTTTCCATCCCGTCCATAATCGGCATTTTAATATCAAGCAGGATCAGATCAAAATTCCCGGAAGATTCATAGGCATTGATTGCTTCCTTGCCATTTTTTACCCTGACAAGTCTTGCTCTGGTTGGCAATAATATTTCATAGAGAAGCTGAGAATTTGATTCTTCATCTTCTGCTATGAGAATTGATTTGTTACTCCAGTCTTTATTAATTATTTTTTCCATTGCATTTTGTTTTTAGGCTAACGAGCATCAGATTCCATAAATCGGTAGATTAAAATAAAAAGTAGATCCCTTTCCCGGTTCGGACTCAACATGGATCTTACCTCCAAGAAGGACAACCAACCTTGAAGAAACGGATAAACCAAGGCCAGTTCCGCTGTATAGTTTATCTGTATCTTTCTCTCCGACTTTTCCAAATAACTTGAATATATAATCTTTTTGTTCCTCCTTTAATCCAACCCCGCTATCAGTGACAAAAAACCGGATATCCTGTTTATCCAACTGATATCCAAAATGAATTTGTCCTTGTTCTGTATATTTGATCGCATTATCAATTAGTCTCTCAAATATCTGTCTAAGCCTCAGTGCGTCCGTTTTTATACTGAATGATGAATCTTCAATACCGGGAGTAAACCTGAATTCAATGTCCTTTGCTTTACCCGCCTGATCCAGCAAAGGTTCAAATTCCAATTTAATTTTTTCCAGCAATTTATTTACATGGCAAACCTGGATATCCAGCTCGATTTGTCCTGTTTCCAGGTTGGAAAGCTCAATAATATTGTCTACGAGTTCAAGAAGCCGGTTGGAGTTAGTCAGGATCAGGTTTACAAATTTTTGCCGCTTATCGTCTGTTATAGCTGGAGTGTTAATTAATTGACTGAATCCAATGATTGCATTCATCGGAGTTCTGATCTCATGCGAGATATTTGAAAGGAAAGCTGATTTGAGCTTATCTGATTGTTCAGCATGATTTCTGGCCTCTATCAGTTCCTTTTCAACCTTTTTCCTTTCTTTGATAATTTCTTCTTTTACAATTACCTCTTTTGTCTTATCGTCAAGATTCTGAATCAGTTTTTTCTGAATTCTTTTCAGATCTCTTTCGCGGAACCTGATTATAAAATAGACTGAGATAACCAGGAACAGTATCATGGTTGCATAGAACCAGGACTTGAGATAGAACGGCGTTCTGATATGGATGTACAGATTCTTTGAAGCTTCCGGCATTTCATTATTGCTTATAACTGCTTTTACCTGGAAAGTATAATCCCCATGTCCGATCCGGCCATATGATACTTTCCTGTTATAGTTAAAATCAGACCAATCCTGGTCAAATCCTTCCAGGTAGTAACGATATTTTACTATATCCGGATTATTATAGCTAATGCCGATGAATTCGATTTCTATTTTGTAATGACCCGGTTTTAAACTTATCCTGGTAGCTGGATCAAATGGTTCATTGTTGATCCAAAGCCCGGTAATGTTTAAAAAGGGAGGAGGACTCTCAATATCTGAGGCTGATAGATCATACTTAATAAGACCTTCTGATGTTCCAAACCAGGCTTGATCTTGTGGATCTATGCCGACAGCATTGTAGTGAAATTCGGTTGATCCGCTGATTCCGGCATTGCCTGCCAGGTATGTAACCTGATCAGCCACGATATTTATTTCTGTAAGACCGCCTCTGTGGGCCACAAGGAATGTTTTGCCATGGTTGATCAGGGCATAGCAATAGTTCGAAAGAATCCCCGACTCGATCAGATAGTGTCGTGTTAATGTGTGTTCGATTTTGTAGATCCCGTTTCCATAGGTACCCGTCCAGATATTACCTGATGCATCTTCCGATATGCAGGTGATGGGAAGCGGAAAAATAAGATTGGAAATGCTGTAATCAACCAAGTCTCCCTGCTTATCAATATACTGCAGGCTCTTACAGTTGGTACCAATAAGAACAAGACCACGTGAATCGATTAATAAATGCTGAATATTATTGTGGGATAGTCCATCCTGGGTGGTATACCATTTCTTTATTCCCGCCCCGGGATCGATCATGCACAATCCGTTTTTTGTGGCCACCCAGATTTTATCTTCACACCCTGCGATATAGTTCACAGCATTTGCAAGGTCATCCCTGGATAGGAATTCTTTTCTGGCACGGCCAGTGAAAATGTTAAAGAGGTACAATCCGTCAGATTCGGTTCCCATCCATAATCTTCCGGGTGGCTGATAGCAGAGGGCAGTTATTTTGTCCTTCGGAATCCCGGAAGACGAACTATAGATTTCCTGGATTGTTCCATCTTCATCTGAAACTTTAATCAACTGTCCATCGGAGGCTGCCCAGACATAGTTCCCATCTATGGCAATGGAATAAAAGGAATTATTATCTAACTCATTGTAGGAATAAAATGAAAGTTTGCTCCTTATCTGGCGGACCAGACCCAGACCGTAAAGACCGAACCACATGTTCCCTTCAGCATCTTCAAAGACAGATCTTACATCGTTAGAGGGCAGCCCATTGTTTGTATTTATCTGCAGGTATCTGCTGAATGCCGGATCTTCATCAGAACGATCAATTCTGAAAACCCCCTTTCCTAGGGTACCAAGCCAGAGATTTCCCTGCGAATCGAATGATGCAGCCTTGATATTGACTGGACGAATGGATTC
>CAYZEZ010000066.1:0-18696 GCA_964477295.1 uncultured Bacteroides sp.
AGGCCAGTCCAGGCGACAAAAGCCATTTTCTCAGCATTGTATCAATACCTGGAGGAAAGGAACCTTGGTCCACCCATCAGGGCTGTGGGCACAACCGGTTCAGGGCGGCAACTGATCGGTAAGATAATAAACGCCGATCTTATTGTGGATGAAATTACAGCACATGCCCGGGCCGCCATCCATCTGGATCCAGAGACAGATACCATCATTGAGATCGGGGGACAGGATGCGAAGTTCACAGTACTGAAGAACAAAGAAGTGGTTTTCTCCCAGATGAATTCCGTTTGTGCAGCGGGCACAGGCAGTTTTATTGAAGAACTGGCAAAAAAGCTCGGTGTACCGCTTTCAGAGTATACTGTCAGGGTAAAAGGTCTGAAATCCCCTCTCACAAGCGACCGTTGTACCGTATTTATGGAAAGGGACCTGAACTACCTGGTCAACCAGGGATACTCGGTTGAGGAATTACTGTGCACAACCCTTTTTTCGGTCCGGGAAAACTACCTGCGCAAAGTGGCAACAGAGAGCATGATTGGCAAACATGTCTGTTTCCAGGGTGCCACAGCAAAAAACGAAGCACTCGTGGCTGCTTTCGAACAAAAACTTGGTATGGCAATAACCGTATCAAGATTCTGCCATCTTACAGGCGCTCTGGGAATAAACCTGATTCTCAGTGAAAACAATCCTGTCAGGAGTAAATTCCGGGGACTGGAAATATATAAAAAACACATCCCTGTAAAAACCGAGGTCTGTGATCTGTGCAACAACAGTTGCAAGTTAACCATTGCCGAGGTGGAAAAGGAAGAAGTGGCATATGGTTTTCTGTGTGGCAGGGATTATGATACACCAAAGTATGTTAAGCAGGAATCGTCCGGATTTGACCTGGTAAAGGAATGGCATACTATTTTCCGAAAAGGTACCCGTTACTCAAGGAAGAAAAGAGCTGAAATAGGACTGCCATCGGGTCTTCACATGTTTGAAGAACTGAAATTCTGGGAACAGTTCTTCAATGTACTCGATATTTCTGTGGTCTGCAGCAGGACAGACAGAAACCTGGTGAGCCTTGGCAAGCATCTTGCCGGTGCAGAATTCTGTGCTCCCATTGAATCGATGTTCGGTCATGCGATTTCACTTATAGAACAGGCTGATTTTATCTTTCTGCCTGTCTATCTTGAATCACGGGAAAGATCTGAATCACATGAGCGCAACTTTTGCTACTATACGCAGTTCAGTCCTTCCATACTTTCCCAGATAGTGGGTTTGGAAGACAGGTTCATCATACCTGAAGTAGATTTCCATTTTGGAATAAAGCACAATAAAAAAGCTGTTTATGATGCCTTGAAATCAAGGTTCGGCGACAGGATTGAATTAAGCCAGGTTAGCCTGGCTTGGGACAGGGCACTGGAACAAAACAAACAATTGACGCAGAGTTGGAAAAAGCGTTTCCATGATAGTTTCTCAACTGCTGAAGAAATCTCCGTTGTTTTCCTGGGTCGGCCTTATATAATTCTTTCCCAGGAGCTTAACAAAAAAATACCTGAATATTTCAGTAAGAAAGGCATAAAGTGCTTCTTCCAGGATATGATCCCGAGGATTGAAAACAAAGGGAACGGTGATATTCTTCAGCGGATACCCTGGCATTATGCCTCAGAGGTCATGGGGGCTGCCGATTACATTGCCGGTACAGAGAATTTATACCCGGTTTTTGTAACCGCTTTCAAATGTGCACCGGATTCTTTCATCCTGGAATATTTTAAAAAGATCCTTGAAGCGGCAGGAAAACCCTACCTGATACTTCAGATTGATGAGCACGATTCAGCTGTGGGCTATGAAACAAGGATTGAAGCTGCACTTCGTTCCTTCAGCAACCACAAACGGTCCGGGAAGAAACGTGCTTCAGACAAATCAATTAATATATTGCCAACCCTCTCAAAGAAAATTGGTGACAAAATCCTCCTGATGCCTAACTGGGATCCCTTTACTCTTCGTTTGGTTATAGCCCTGATGCAGCGCAAAGGTGTTGATGCACGGTTAGTGGAATCCAGTGAAACCAACATCCGGAAAAGCATGGCCCATAATACGGGACAATGCATCCCCCTGAACATAATCGCACAGGATTTTATTGAATACGTTGAGCATCATAACCTGGACCCATCAAAAACACAACTTTGGGTGGCGGACTCGTGGTTCACCTGTAACATCAGGATGTACCCGGAATTCCTGAAAACCCTGCTTGACAATTATGGCAGGGGTTTTCAGAAAGCGAATGTGTACCTGGGAAATATCTCCAATCTTGACCTCTCACTGGATGCGAGTATAAACACCTACCTGGTATATATGCTCGGTGGGCTGATACGCAAACTTGGATGCAGGATAAGGCCCTATGAATTAGTACCGGGAACCACAGATCGTGTTATAGAGTCCTCCATTGCCCGGCTCGAAAAGGCGTTCTCCGGAAAAGGAAGCCTGGAATCGACGGTGAGCGGGGTAGCGGAAAGTTTTAACAAGATTAAAACAAGCAAGAACGGAAACCGGCCGGAAGTCGCCATTTTCGGAGATTTTTTTGTCAGGGATCATGATATTTTAAACCAGGAACTCATACGCTTCATTGAACAGGCGGGGGGAGAAGTCATTACCACCCCCTACAATGAATATGTTAAGATTACTGCGGGAAATGTTATCCGGCGTATGCATAAACGGGGCGCCCACTCGAGTGCAATCTTGGCAAAAGTATTGCTGACTGTAATGGACAAACTGGATAATAAGTATTACAGGCAGTTCGAAAGTATTGTCGGAGCGAAGGAGCGGATCAATCCTGAATCACTTGAAAGGCACCTAAGCTCCTTTAATGTAAAACCTTATCATTCAGGGGAATCCTATGAAAACCTGCTGAAAATTTTTCATATACTCGATTATCATCCGAATCTCTCCATGTTCGTCCAGTCAAATCCTGCCTTTTGTTGCCCGGCCCTGATCACCGAAGCGATGACCCGAAAGATAAAATCAATTACCGGCGTTCCGATCGTTACCATCACTTATGATGGCACCAGTGAGAGCAAGAATGAAGTGATCCTCCCCTACCTGGTGGCAGCTTCAGAAAAATGAACGGATTTTAAATTTTCTCTGTCCATGCCTTGATTTAATCCGGTGCCTGCCAGGCACAATCTGACAAATTAGAATTATTTCATCACTAGTGTCCGATTAAAATATTTTAAGTCATTTATTATTTTGTAACAACTTGAATATCAGATCAAATTTCGAAAGGATTTATTAATTATTTTGAGATTTTCATTTAAATCGACACGTACTCAAAAAGCTCTATAATTCAGATATATCAAGGATTTCAGAGAACGACATTCAAAGTTAACCGGACACTACTGGTGAAATATAAGGAGTCGGGGGAGCCCGTTGAAGGGTGTGAAATCACCTTCAATAATCAAACAAAGATCGCAGGAAAAGACGGGGACATCATTTTTGATTCCATTCCGGCTGGCCGATATAACCTTAAAGTAAGAAAAGAATACATGGAATCAGTGGTGATTGAAAATTTCAATCTTTATTCTGATACCGTCATAACTATTTTGCTGGATTCTGCCAGGTATAAAGTTACATATCATCTGGTGGATAGTTATAACCTGGCAGATATTCCGTTTGTCAAAATTAATGTTGGCCCGAAGGCTGGAACAACCGATGCGAATGGCACAGCCACTTTTTTTTGACCGCCGGTAACTATCCATCCAGGTTTGACAAATCGAATTATGAAAGATATCAATCCGAACATCATATTACATCCGATACAATTCTGACCACCTTGTTAGAAAGGACACATGCAACCGTCAGGTTCTGGATAAAAGACAACGGGGAAGTACCGGTAAGCGGGGCACTGGTATTCCTTGGCAAAGATTCGTTGTATACCAACGCACTGGGACTCTGTAAATTCGAATCTGTCAAAATCGACAGAAGCTATGTGTATAATGTTTCAGCAGAGAATTATAAATCCATAGTCGAAGTTATTACATTAAAAACAGATACGGCCATTTATCTTCAGTTAACATGACCAGTCTCGGATTTCAGGATCAAATCAGATCATTCAGAAAATGATACTTTCATTTTTCCCAATCCGGCCAGGGATCATCTGAATATTCGTTCAGGAAGTGACATTGACTTTATACATATTCATAATTCTATTGGAATAATTGTCAGCCAATTTCAACCGCATACATCATCGTACCAGGTGAACATTTCGAACCTGCCGGGCGGTTATTACTGGATCAGGGTAGCACGATATGATGCACCGCAAATAATCCTTCCCTTCATTATTCGAAAGCAAGGCCGGGAATATCCTCATCATCCTGCTGATCTTGTCAAGACTTACTATTTGAACGATAACTGCATATATTACTTTCAGGTGGCGGAGACTTATCGTAATTTTATACTTTAAATATGAAAATCCAATCCATATAAAAATGAAAAAATACATCAATGCAACGCTTCTGGGTGGAATTGCCGCCCTGCTGCCGCTTGGGCTGGTCATCCTGATTGTCCGGTGGCTGATTAACCTGGTTCAGAAATTTCTGGGTCCCATCGTGGAATGGTTCGCAAAACAGCTTGAGATAAACTCCTACTGGCTATTGGTGGCCAGTTATGTGGTGCTTATCATTGGGATCCTGGCTGGTTTCTTTTTCATCGGAATGATGATTCGTACACGTACAGGCCGGTTTTTTAAGAAAGAACTGGAACAAAGGTACCTGATGAAAATACCAGGTTATAAAATTGCCCGGGAAACCGTTATGCAGTTCTTCGGAAAGCACCGCAGCTTCTTTTCAGAGGTTGTGCTGGTGGATCTTTTTAATTCGGGTACGCTGATGACCGGGTTCATTACTGACGATCATGGAGAGTACCTGACGGTCTTTGTCCCCACGGGGCCCAATCCCACTTCGGGACTTATTTATCATGTCAAAAAAGACAAGGCGTTACGTACAGGAGCGACCGTGGAAAATGCAATGAAATCGGTTATTAGTTGCGGTGCAGGATCTATGCAAATATTCCAGGAGGAATTGAAATCCTGATCCATACAGGCAAATCCTGCTGCACCGGCAAGGTATTGATATCTCCCGGACCAGCTACCATGCAATGTATCATACTATGCACTGTATGCAATTTCCAGTCAGATTGAATACAGGCTTCCCAAGTTTGTTTGATCATATTGTTAAGGAAATTTCTGGAAAAAATCAAAGTGAAAAGAACTGAATATGATACCTGATGACTTATACCTAAAGTTTCTTATATTGAACCCCGTTAATTTGAAGCAGGATCCTTCATGAAACTCAGGGACACAATAACCAAGTTAATAATAATTTCCATTGTTTATATTTTACTGCCTGTTCTTGCAAGCAGCCAGGGCTATTTGCATACGGATGGTAAAAACATAGTGAATGGAAATGGAGAAAATGTAATCCTGAGAGGTATAGGAACCGGTAACTGGATGCTTCAGGAGGGTTATATGATGAAAACCGCAGGCGTGGCAGGGACCCAGCATGCATTCCGGGAAAAACTGGCCGAAACCATAGGCGAGGTAAAAACGGATAGTTTTTATAATGCATGGCTAAGCTATCACTTTACGCGTACAGACGTTGATTCGATGAAAGACTGGGGATTCAATAGCGTAAGGGTTGTCATGCATTACAAATGGTTCACCCTGCCGATCGAAGAGGAACCGGACACCGGAGTAAATACCTGGCTGGACAAAGGTTTTGTAATGATTGATTCATTATTGGATTGGTGTGCCGATAATGAAATGTACCTGATCCTTGATTTGCACGGCGCACCCGGTGGTCAGGGCACCAATGCCGATATATCGGATTACGATCCGTCTAAGCCATCACTATGGGAAAGCCAGGAAAACAAGGATAAAACTGTTGCCCTATGGCGAAAACTTGCAGAACGCTACAGCGCAGAACCATGGATCGGCGGGTACGATTTAATAAATGAAACAAACTGGCCTTTAGGAAATAACTCGCAGTTAAGACAACTATTCGCGAATATTACCACAGCCATCAGGGAGGTGGATACCAACCATATTTTATTTATTGAAGGCAATGATTTCGCCAATAATTATACAGGGCTCACCCCTCCCTGGGATGATAACCTTGCCTATAGCTTTCACAGGTATAACGCGGGCACCGGGCCAGGTGATCTGGACTGGGTAATCGATTTACGAAATGCCTTTAATGTGCCATTGTGGTTCGGAGAATCGGGAGAAAACTCGAACACCTGGTATACAGACTTAATTCAATTGAGTGAATCGAAAAATATCGGATGGTCGTGGTGGCCGGTAAAAAAGAGCGATATCAATAGTGTAATGAATGTTACATTCAATGAAGATTATGAAGATTTAATCAAGTACTGGAGAGGGGAGATTACGAGTGCACCCTCTGAAGATGAAGCGTTTCAGGCCGTTTTACAATGGGCAGAGAACCATAAGATTGAAAACTGTAAAATACAATATGATGTGATCGACGCCATGATCAGGCAACCACATACAGATGATGTGATCCCCTTCAGGGAGCATAAACTTACTGAACCTATATTTTTCTCGGACTATGATTATGGAAAAAATACCTTTGCCTATTACGATAAAGACGTTGCTTATTACGGAGGTACCTGGACTGACTGGAATGCCGGTTGGGCATACAGGAATGATGGTGTTGATATTGAAGGATGCCAGGATACAGATTCTGTAAATAATGGCTATAATGTCGGCTGGACAGCAGATGGTGAATGGTTGCAATATTCTATGAAAATTGATACAGTCGCTTCATATACCCTTGATGTCCGCTCTGCATCAGCCGCCGGCGGATCAGAATTTCACATTGAGATTAACAGTGATGATGTAACACCGACATTGAATTTACCTTCCACCGGAGGCTGGCAAAACTGGCAGATCACAAGTTTTGAGGACATTATTTTACCGGCGGGCGAAGTGAAGGTAAAATTTGAAATTAATCGGGGGGGCTCTAACCTCAGCTATTTTAATTTCACAGATCCACAGCCGGCCGATTCCATCGATTTTCAGTTCATATCGGCTGAAACATCTGTTGATGGAAGCGAGGTTTATATTTCACTGAACAAAGAAATATCCTCCCTGGAGGCTGATCTTCAGGTAAGCGACTTTGCACTGTTCAGTGATAACGATAAGTTAAATCTGGCAGATATTACTATCAGCGAGAATAATAATCGTGTATTAATAATTGATCTGAGTGACGAAATCTTTTTCAATAACTCTCTTACCTTATCTTATGATGGAGTATCTGTTCAATCCAATGCTCAAACATTGATTGCCTTCTCCAATGTTCAGGTGCTCAATAACCTGCCTGCCAGGCATGTAATCCCGGGATTTATTCAGGCAGAGGCTTTCAGTATTAATCATGGCCTCGAACTTGAAAGCTGTGACGAAGGAGGACAAAATACAGGTTATGCCGATCCGGGCGACTATTTAGATTACCTGGTATATGTAGGTACTTCAGGAAATTACAGGCTTAATTACAGGGTGGCAACAATAAGATCAAATGCTGAGCTGGTTTTCCAGGTGGGTGAAGATGAGAGCTTTAATAGTATTGATACCATTAAATTCTCTCCGACTGGCGACTGGCAGAATTGGGAAACCCAATCCAGCAGTGTTTATCTTGAAGAAGGATATTATACAATAAGGTTGCTGGTTAAACAGGGTGAACATAACCTGAACTGGTTTCAACTGTTGCTGTCCACCGGATTAAGGGACCAGACAATAAATGAGAAAAAGTACCTGCTGTATCCGAATCCCGGGGATAAGCATACAATTTTAAAGGTTAATGGAGGAAGCACGGAACACCATTTCATTACCCTGCTGAACATGAATGGGCAGGTTATGGATTACTTCGAAGGTTCAGAAACAGAGTTCTATATCAATACTTCAGATTACCCTAAAGGAATATATATTGTTCAAATCCGCTGCAAATCGGGTATCTGTTCAGATAAACTGATCATCCAATAATCTTTTTCTCCTATTTAAAATTATCATTGGATTTGTCGGACCAGGTATCATTAACATGTATTTAAGCATAGTGCAATTCACTGCAATATTGGGCACTTTCAGAATGGCAGTGAATGCCAGATGGATTGATTTATAAGTAAATTCGCATATTGTTAAAAAAAAGGTTAAATTTACATTACAAATTCCTTCCAACAAAGGTTGTACACCTCTCACGGATTCATGGTAAACTCTGTATGTTTCCACTGTAAAAGTTACTTGGATTTCTTGTACACTCTGCATGGAATATACAGATGGACGAAAATTACATTAAGAAGAAGCTTCGAAGTCAGGATAAAATTGTATTTGATTATGTCTTCACGTACTATTATTCAGCACTTTGCACCTTTGTTAATCAATCTGTTCAAAACAGGGATGTGGCAGAAGAACTGGTACAGGACTTTTTTGTTCATTTTTGGATGGAATGCCCTGAGTTAGAAATATCAGGATCCCTGAAATCATACTTTTTCAGTGCAGTCAGGAATAAAACTGCAGATTATTATAAACATGTAAAAGTAAAAAACCATTACAGAGAGTTTATCCTGTCAAAACAAGCTGTAAAAACAGAAGAATCTGAATATGCCGAAGTAGAATTGTTGGCTTTAATAAAAAAAGGATTAAAGAAACTTCAACCCCGCTGCCGGGAGATATTTGTTTTAAGTCGTTTCAATGGAAAGAGCAATAAGGAGATATCGGAATTATTTAAAATCTCTCAACGTACTGTTGAATTACAGATCAGCAACGCATTGAAAATATTAAGAATAGAACTCGCAGATTTTTAGCCTCCTTCAAATAATTTATTTATTCTTCAATCTGTAAACATCTCCCGGTCCAATAAATTCTGGCGTACTGCAAGGCACAGACTTACAATATCTTACCTTGTTGCCTCCAAAGGATAATATCTCCCGTAGCTGTATTCCTTTCAAAATAAATAATTCCCTGATATGTGATATACATTAGTCAGGCGTCTTATCTATAGTCCCGGGATGAAAATATAATTAATCAGCTACTATTTTCAATTGATGGAAGAGAAATCAGATAACATATCAGTATTAATATTTGATTATTTAAATGGCACTATTCCCGATGATCTGAGACAGGTGGTCGAAGATTGGAAAGCAGAGAACAAAGAAGAATTTGAAGGATACCGAAAAGTTTGGGAATCAACTGTGTTAATGTCTGAAATGCAAAGCTATGATGCCGCCAGGGCATTACAAAAAGTGAATCGTAAAATAAGCAGGATCAGTTCCGGAAACTGGATTCATTATATGCAAAAAATTGCAGCGACACTTCTGATACCTGTTATTCTGGCTTCTCTGTTATACATTCATTTTCTAAATAACAGTAACCGGCAGGATGAAATTGTCTGGCAGACAATTGAGACATTGCCGGGTCAGAAGTCCAATATTAAGTTGCCCGACGGCACCTCTGTTTGGCTGAACTCAGAAACAAAATTAACCTATCCCGTACCTTTCAGCAGGGAATCCAGAGAAGTTCAAATTTCAGGAGAAGCTTTTTTCGATGTTGCAAAAGTGGATGATTGCCAATTTATTGTTGATATGGGGAAAATTGATATTAAAGTTCTTGGGACAAAATTTAATGTCAGCAACTATCTTATCGATGATCGATTGGAAATTGTTCTCGAATCGGGAAAAATAGAGCTCTGTTCGGATGAAAATGCAGCAAAAAATGCGCAATTAATATTAAACCCGGGAGAGAAAGCGGTATACAATAAACTGGAAGAAAAGCTTACTGTTCATACGGTTCAGGCTGATTGGTATACAGCATGGATTAAAGGCAAACTTATTTTTCGCGATGAACCCATGAATGAGGTTGTTTCCAAACTTAACCATTGGTATAATGCGGAAATCGTTATTACCAATCCGGCCATCTCCCAGTATACGTACACTGCCACGTTCCAAAACGAATCTCTGGACCAGGTACTGGAATTATTAAAGATCTCGGCTCCCCTGGAATACAAAACATTCAAACGGGAGAAAGACGAGGATAATGTATTTAGTAAAAAGAAGGTTGAACTCTTTTAGTAAGAATTACTTAAAATTTTTACCGCCTATGCAGTCGTAATTCTTTCAAATCAGGAACAGATTATATCTGACACCTAACCTTGGTTTACATTTGAATTAAATTCTAAATCGAGCATAAATTATGAAAAGTAAATACTCACTACAGAATATCACTGGTTCACCACCTCACCCGACGAAAATTTTTTCAATTAACAATTTTAGGCTTATCACCATTATAAGTATTGCTGTCATCCAGCTTTTCACAACCAGTATCTATGGGCAAAATGAAAATCTGACATTAAATTTTGAAAATACGACCATCAAAGATGTTCTTTTAGCAATTGAAGAACAAACCGATTTTTTTATTCTGTTTAACAGCCAGGTGGTTAATGTTGATAAAAGAGTCGACTTTAATGTTGAGAACAGTTCGGTTAAAGCAACACTGGATAAGTTATTTGCAGGTACTGATATCACATATGAGGTTGTTGATCAGCAAATTGTATTAAAAAATAAATCGCTTCAGGAAAAGAGGACTATAACCGGAACCCTCCTGGATGAACAGGGCGAACCGATAATCGGGGCTACAGTTGTTATCAAAGGGACAACTACCGGAACAATTACAGATATTGATGGAAAATTCTCAATTGAGATCCCCGGTAAAGGAACGGTTTTGGTTTTTTCATTTGTCGGGATGGGTACACAGGAGGTTACCATTGTTGACCAAACCGAGGTAAATCTCACCATGGAAACCAGTGCAATGGATCTGGAAGCAGTGATTGTGATTGGTTATGGAGTGCAAAGGAAAATAGATGTTACGGGAAGCGTCTCGGTTGTTGATGGAGAATCCATCAATAATTCACCCGTTATAGGTATTGACCAGGCTATCCAGGGACGAATTTCGGGAGTAAGAACAACACAAACAACCGGACAGCCGGGAGAATCTGTTAATGTTCGTATTCGTGGTGTGGGAACAATCGGCGATAATGATCCTTTGTACATTATTGATGGTGTACCTACCAAAGACGGAATGAATGTAGTCTCTCCCGCTGAAATTGAAAGCATAAGTATTTTGAAAGATGCAGCTTCTGCGGCTATTTACGGGGCCCGTTCTGCCAATGGTGTAGTATTAATTACAACTAAGAAAGGAAAGCAGGGAGCCCCCAGAATTACCTACAATGGGTACGTAGGTGTTCAAACTCATGGTAAACTAATAGACATGGCCGATACAAAAGGATATGTTGCGACCTATAACGAAGCGGTTGAAAATGACAATGCCATGGTTACAAGCGCAATTTTAAAACGTAAACCCATACCCTTCGATCCTGATACCCTCGCCAACATTGATCATCTCAAAGAAATATTCAGGCCTGCCATCATACAAAGTCATCAACTGAGTATCAGCGGAGGCAGTGAAACTGCCAGTTATATTTTATCGTTCGATTACCTGAACCAGGACGGGATCGTTAAGGCCACAGATTATGAAAGATATAAAATACGAACCTCCCTGACAACACAGATATCTGAAAAACTCAAAACAGGGATAAACATCAACCTCATCAATTCAAAAAGAAACCTGATTACCAGTTCCGGGCATTTTTATGGTGCGGTGAGATACGCCCTTTTTCGCGATTCTGCCATTCCGACCAAGGATGATAATGGTGAGTGGGTTGATCTGTGGGAATATTACAATTTTTTCGGCGATGGATATAATCCTTTAGCAATGCTGGAGAAGTACGATAATGTTGAAACATTAAACAGGGCTATGGGGAACCTGTTTTTAGAATACGATATTATAAAAGGACTGCGGTTCAAAAGTGAATTTGGACTGGATGCCAGTTTCGGTAAGCATAAGGAATTCACAGAGACATGGGGAACGAACGACAGGATCGGTTATCCGGGAAGTACAGATGTTAATGACTGGCAGGGAACTTTGTTTAACTGGGTCAACACGCTGAATTATAATATAAGTATCGGTGATCATAGCAATATTACTATCCTGCTGGGAACCGAAGCTATTAAAAACACATCTACTAATCATGCAAGTTCAGATTCCCGGTATGAAGATCAATCCGCTATTTTCAGGTATCTGGGTATTGGCCTGAACGAGCTGAAAGGAGTATCTGAGGGTTACTCGGCCTGGTCACTGTTATCCATGTTTTCCAGGGTTGAGTATAATTTAAAACAAAAATACCTGCTTTCTGCCAATGTCAGGCGCGATGGGTCGTCCAGGTTCTCTCAAGATCTTAAATATGGAACATTTTACTCTGGCTCACTTGGCTGGAGGATAGACAGGGAGAGCTTCTTTGAACCTCTTACTCAGTATATTTCTATGTTCAAAATGCGGGCAAGCGCAGGCCAGCTTGGAAATCAGGAAATAGGGGATTATCCAACAGCTTCCACCTATGGAGGTGGCTATAATTATGTTTTCGGAGATGGATATTCTCAGGACCTGGTACTCGGCTATGCCGTCATTAACAGGGGGAATGAAAATATTAAATGGGAGACTACCACGCAAATTGACGGCGGATTTGATGCAGGATTCCTTAAGAACAAATTAACCTTCACACTCGACTATTTCGTCAAAACGACGAGTGACATGCTTGTTGCAGCGCCCGTTTCTGCCATCGGAGGCAGTTCAAATCCTCCCTATATTAATGCCGGAAAAATCCGGAACAAAGGATTGGAACTGGAGTTGCGTTATCATGAGAAAAAAGGAAATTTCTACTACAATATCGAAACAAATTTTTCAACAATTAATAATGAGGTGCTTTCACTGGGATCCGGCCAACCTATCCTTGGCGGAGAAATTGACAATGGGATCTATGCTGCCCGGACGGCTCCGGGCCATCCAATCGGAGCATTTTATTTACTGGAGATGGACGGCATTTTCCAGAGCGAAGCCGAAATCTTTTCAAGTGCTTACCAGGGAGCAAATATTGGCCCTGGCGATGTTAAATATGTCGACCAGAATAATGACTTTGTAATTGACGAGAAGGACAGGGTGTATGTTGGTTCTCCAATTCCAAAATTTACATATGGTTTTAATGTGGATATGGAATATAAGAATTTTGATCTTACCATGTTCTTTCAGGGAGTTTACGGGAATAAAATCTATATGCAAATCGGAAAGGACATTGAAGGATTTTACAGAAACCTGAACATAACACAAAGGTTTGTAGATGAACATTGGCGTGCTGATCGTCCGAGTGATATTATGCCCAGGGCTTCATGGTACGCTTCAAACAATAATATCAAGCCATCCACCCGGTTCTTGTTTGATGGCTCATACCTCAGGTTAAAGAATATGCAGATCGGGTATACATTTCCGTCAGTGATTGCAGAAAAAATGAGAATAACCCATTGCAGGATATATATTGCAGGCCAGAACCTGTTGACTTTCAGTAAATATATCGGTATGGAACCGGAATTAACTACCAGCGCCAATGATCCTGATGAAAAAGATCTGGCGGCAGGGATCGACTGGGGAACGTATCCCTCTTCCAGGACATACATGATCGGTCTCAATTTAACATTCTAACCAATGCAAAAATCAACTATTATGAAACTATACAGAGTTACAATAATACTTGTGATATCCATGATCGGCATGAATTCATGTTCGGATTTTCTCGACGAGGACCTTAAAGGTGTATATTCTTCAACCACATTTTTTAAAAGCCCGGAACATGCCATTTTAGGAATAAATGCAGCTTACAATTGTTTGTTATCTGACCATTCAGGAAGTAACATCTGGGTGTTTGGTGATGTAGCATCCGATGATGCAGCATCCGGGAATCCGGGGGATGTTCCCAGTATCGACAATATTGATAATTTTATCGTGAATGCGGATAATGGGACACTTTTCCCCTTCTGGGAATTATATTATGAAGGTATAACCCGCTGTAACAGGGTTCTTGATTATGTTCCGGACATTTCGATGAACGAACAGGATAAAAGTATTATACTTGGTGAAGCCTATTTCCTGAGAGCATATTTCTACTTCAACCTGACAATTGTATTTGGCGATATCCCGTTGATTAAAGAGATCAGGGCTCCGGCTGAACTTAATTTACCCAAAACAGATCATGCAGATATTCTGAGCTTTATTGAGCAGGATTGTGAAAATGCTGTGGAAAGACTACCCGTGGCTCACCCTGCATCTGACGTTGGGAGGGCAACCAAAGGAGCAGCATATGCACTCTGGGCAAAAGCCCTGCTCTATCAGGAGGAATGGTCTTTAGCTGCAGAGAAAGCCATGGAAGTTGTAAACTTAGGTTACCAGCTGACTCCGAACTACCGCGATAACTTTGACCTGGCATTTGAAAACAATTCTGAATCCATTTTTGAGATCCAGCAACAGGGAGCAACCGGATCACCCACCGGGAATATTTTTGGCCAGTGGTTTGCCCCAAGAGAAGGGGGCATTGGAGGGTATGCCTTCAATACGCCCACCCAGGATTTTGTAGATGAGTTCGAGACAAGCGGCGAATACGTGGATTACCGGCTGGCGGCCACCGTAGTCCGGGATCATGAGCGATGGGGCGATACTGTATTCCTTGCGAACTGGTCGGCCACAGGATATGTAAATAAAAAATATAATGTTGAGTTTTCCACGATCAAACAGGATGAAAGCAATGGCCCGAGACCTTTTGTCTCTGATACCGACCTGAATTATACTCCTATAAGATATGCTGATATTTTGCTGATCTTAGCGGAAGCACTGAATGAATCAGATAACCCGGGCGGGGCCGTTGGATACCTGAACCAGGTAAGGGAACGAGCCAGGAACAGTCATCCGGATATTGATAACCTGCCTGCTGATTTTCTGGCCCCTGTCCCCGGTTCGATATCAAAAAATAATTTAAGAGACGCGATCAGGCACGAGAGAAGGGTCGAGCTGGCATTCGAATTTCAAAGGTATTTTGATATAATCCGCTATGGTGAAGCATATGCGAATGAAGTATTTAAGGATTATGAGAATTTCGACTACGAAACGCACAAATTTTTCCCGATCCCTCAGAATGAATTAGATATTAATCCATTATTACAATAAGTATTTTTTTCTCTAACCTAAATTTTAATATTATGAAAAAAGTGAATTTAAGTTTTGTTTGGTTAATTGTGGCTCTGTTGTCAGTTGGAGTCTTTTCGTGTAAAGATGATGAACCAGAACCAGCTGATAAAGTAGCTCTTGCAGCAAGCATCACAGCTGCAGAGGCTGTATATGATGCGGCTGAAGTCGGCAAACTTGCCGGTATGTATACACAAGCTTCTGTTGACGCTTTACTGGCAGCAATCAATGCGGCCAAGACAGTTAATGATGATGATGCTGCAACACAGGTACAGGTGGATGCGACGGTTGCAAACCTGGATCTTGCAGTGACTACTTTTGAGGCGACTGTTATTGTCGAAATATCGGCGGATAACCTGGTTGCCTACTGGAAACTGGCAGGCGATGGTGTGGATGCCTCCGGTAACGGGCACGACGGAACATTGAAGGCAGGAACGACCGATAGGTGGCCTGGAAGTACCCTTCCTCAGGCTGCTGCGGATCGATATGGAACTGCTGGTGGTGCATTGCACTTTGCTGATGGTGCAAACATTGAAGTGCCTTACAGTGCGGATTTTAATCCGACTGACATGACAATAAGCGTATGGCTGAATACTGATGCTCTGATAGCAGGCAAGACACAGTATATTATGTCAAATAATATTTGGGACTGCTGGAAGTTTGAACTGCCAGACCACGGAAAACCATTTATAACGAGGAAGTTTGCAGGCGATCCGGATCCTAAATACATGGATAAAGATTCCAATCCGGTTGCTTTAGAAGCACTAACATGGTATAATGTTATTGTCGCTGTTAGCACTACACATTGCATTTTTTATATTGATGGTACACTTGCTGTTGACTGGGATATAAGTGATATGGGTGTTACTACACCAATAGCAGATGATCCTGCTGTGAACCTGGTCATTGGATCTTTCAAACCTAATGATTTAGATTGGACTGTGGAAAGCTGGTTTACTTCATTCAATGGAAGCCTTGACGATATTAGATTTTACGACAAAGCTTTGACCGCTGCTGAAGTAACAGCCCTCTACACCATGGAGGCTGTTGATTAATAGTTAGATGAGGTTGTCTCAACCAGAGACAACCTCTCTTTCTTTTTACCTGAATAAGTTTCAACAAGATCATATCGTCTGGATTGTTGTTACGGGATAGGTATAGCCTGACTCTAGCAAGTAATATAAAATGAAATACCTGGTGTCTTTTGTTTGCGGCCTGGTTATTTTAAATTCCTGCGTATCCGACCAGCCTGCCAAAGAGAAGAAATTAACTGAATATAAGGAAGAAGAAGGTCTTTTTGAGTGGCAATTCCCAACCAGCGATAATGAAGAAGCCTGGAAACATTTCTCTTTCAGTACAGAAAGGTGGTGGGGAGATTTTCCGGAGGACACAAAGCCTTCTAGCGATTTATATGCTGAGTTTCCCTGGGCAATAGGCCCGTTTACAAAGTATGAGCACAATCCTGTCCTCGCACCAACTCCCGGTGCATGGGATAAAGGCAGATTCGGAGGAGGTGTCCACAATGGTGCTGTTGTGATTAAAGAGGATATATTTCATTTCGTTTACAGGGGTGAACAACCGATTGATGTAGAGATGGATTCACCGGTAGACTATATCTGTGACATTGGACTGGCAGTCAGCCGGGATGGCTATCACTTTGAAAAAGACACGCTCCACAGTCCCTTTTTCAGAAAAGGAGAAGATAGAAAATACAGCTATGAAGATGTAAACCTGGTTAAATCAGGAGATACCTGGTACCTGTTTTGTAATCAGTGGCTGTGGGATAACCAGGATGACTATACGCAGAACGGAACCTTTCTGGCCATATCGAAGGATCTGTATAATTGGGAAAAAAAAGGGATCGTTTTCCCTGATGCGAAAAGAACCCATCGCAACGGAGTTGTCCTTCAAAATCCACATAACGAGGCGGTAAAGATTAACGGGAAGTTCGTTATGTATATTAATGAAGGGCTTATTGCCTATTCAGAGGATCTGATACACTGGGAATCAAGGGATAATAATAATCATTGGCCCGGAGGTGAAGGCTGTTTTGCATTGTGCGACCATGATCCTTCTTATCCGGATCGCATCGTGCTTTTTACCGGAGGCAATCATACCGGAGATTTCTATGCGATAGGCGAGGTTCTTCTCTCAAAAAAAGATCCGGAGAAGGCTATTGCTTATTTGCCACGACCTGTTTTGAAAGCAAATCCACATTACCCCTATGAGAGTGGATTTACGTATGAACCTCCTTATCGGCCAATTTCATTTTTCAGTGATTGCATATTTTTTAATGCTTTAACCCTGCATCAGGAAAAATGGTGGCTCTATTATGGCGGCAGTGAATACTATACCTGTTTGGCAACCACACCTTACCAGCCATGAGTAATACCATTCAAAAGAAGAACATATTGTTTTCTGTTCTAGTTATCCTGCTAACAGTGAACAGTGCCCTTTCTCAACAGATAAATATCCCCAGGATAGATGAAATGCCCGACATGCCTCAACCATATGTCATGCGTGACTGGAAGCGGGTAGCACAGGGTTACGATTCACTGGTCTTTGATGAGAACCTGTCCGGTCAATACCTGCCCCTGGTATTCTTTCGCTCAACCAGTGTAAACTATCCGGGCCATTCCAGTTTTGGTTTGCATACCGCGGTCGGGACAGTCAATCCCAATGCCGGGGAAGCCATTAATGTAATTCCTGCAGTTGTTGGTGCATCACTTGTCGGGATCGATAAAACAAACCAATTCGGGCAGAACTGGGCTCTCATGTGCGAGGAGTATTTTAACAAACGTACTGCAGAGAATATCTATTTAAACCATCCCGTTACCAGCAGCGGAAATGATTGGTGGTACGAAACTATGCCCAATGTGTTTTTCCTTCAGTTAAATTCTCTCTATCCCCATCTGGGTGATTTTGATTATCAGGTCAGAACACTGGCAGACCAGTGGCTGACTGCAACTGGTTTTATGGGTGGCAGTGCCACACCCTGGGCATTACCGAACCTGAATTACAGGGCCTGGAAAATGTCAACAATGACCCCGCTTGAAACAGGAGTAAAAGAGCCTGAAGCCGCCGGGGCTATTGCCTGGATCCTGTATAATGCGTATATGATAACCGGTGAACGGGATTATCTGACAGGGGCGGAATGGAATCTTGAGTTTCTGGACGCTTATACCGGCAATCCTTCCTATGAACTTCAACTACCGTATGGTGTATATACAGCAGCCAGGTTAAATGCGGAACTTGGTACACAGTACAATATTGAAAAGATGATAAACTGGTGCTTTGATCGGGGAGAGATTCGCGGCTGGGGTTCCATTGTAGGGAAATGGGGAGATTATGACTGTTCCGGTCTGATCGGTGAAGCCAACGATCAAGGCAATGATTATGCCTTTGCCATGAATGGCTATGAACAGGCGGGGGCATTGGTTCCAATGGTAAGATACGATGACCGGTTTGCCACTGCCATTGGCAAATGGATCCTCAACCTCGCAAATGCCTCACGCCTTTTCTATCCGAATTACCTG
>CAYZEZ010000067.1:0-2704 GCA_964477295.1 uncultured Bacteroides sp.
TGTTTAAATTCAAATACTACTGGACAGATTTACCTTTAAAGTTTAGAGATACTTTTTGCATTTAAAACTTATTAATTAATGGTGATGATTATGAACTGTTGGAATGTTGTAAACTGTTTATCGTTAAATGAATTTGGACAAAACAGGATTATTAATGAAGGTGTGAATTGTTCAAAAATTGTCCGTTTTTTTCCGAATAATCCTCCCCCAACAAATAAGAATTGCAACCTCCCCTGCAACATGTTACAAACCTTCGGACATTTATTCTATACAACTTTCGATATTATGCATCTCAGCATTAAGGTATAGAATCAAAAACTTAACGCCATGATTAATCTCTTCATTACTGTTAATTTCTAAAATTCTATATTGCTTCAATAACAATTTGTCGAGAATTGACTATTCAAATTTTATAACCAGATTGAAAATAGAAATTAATGGAAGAATAATAAGACTATTATTTTGGAAATATTGAATCTTGATAACAAGTCAAAAGAATAATTAAAGATATTAATTTCTGTGCGGAATATTTAGTTAAAAGCTATATATTTGTCAGCTTTCCAAATCTTCAAAAGGTCAAATCTTTAACTCTCTCATTATTTCATCAATTCGAATCTTCCCTTCCACCCAATCTGAATCCGAATACTGATAATCAGTATCTGCACTAAGACAATATTAAATCAATTGTCAAATTTGCGCCACGTATAATGAGTAATATGTTTGATCTAATTTTTGTAAATTTAAATATAGTACCATATAACAGATATTAAATGGAACTATACTTAAATATTTTTATTTTCGATATAAGTTCCGTAAATTAGTGCCATTAATAGAATTAATTAGAAAGATCGTGAAAATTGGATATGCTCGAATATCAATTAACAACCAAGATATAGGAATGCAAATTAATGCACTAAAAACTTTTGGATGTGAGAAGATTTATAAGGACACTACAAGTTCTTTCGATAAAAGGCCCAAGTTAGAACTTATGAATAGTCAACTTTGTAGTGGGGATATTGTCGTCGTTTGGAAATTAAATAGGATTGTAAAGTCATTATTTGATCTCATAAACCTTTTTAATACTTATAAAGAGAGAGATATTTATCTAATAAGCATTCAAGATAATATTAACACTTATGAAAACCGATCCATTCTTGAAATAGTCTCAGTAATTGCTGAACTAGACAGAGAAACAAATAGTGAAAAAGTTATTTCTGGCCTGGAAATCGCAAAAAAGAGAGGAAGAAATGGAGGCAGACCAAAAGGATTATCACATGGAGCCATCATAAAAGCGAAAAAAGTTAAACAACTCTATGAAGATGAAAAAATTAAAGTAAAAGATATCGCTATTAGACTTAATATAGGAAAAACCACCCTGTACCGATATTTAAAATATAATGGTGAAAAATTACCTGCAACAAATGTTTACCGAAATCAAAAATCAAATAATTTTATTTCGAAAGAAAACATAAAGGAAGAATTGTTTGAAAAACTTATAACATCTAAAGCATTTTGGTCCTATTCAAATGTAAATATAGAAAATATATCAGATAACTTGTTGATTCAGAAAGTAATGGAAAATTTAGATTTGCCTGATATAAAGAAATTATTCATATTATTTAATAAGAATTATGTACGAAATATTTGGAAAAAAGAATTGATTTTACAAGATCCATACTTTAGAAGCCTAAACATTCTAATAGCTAAATTATTTTTCAATATTAAAAAACCTGAATCGTACATTAGGAATGTACGAAGAGAATACATTAAATCTGTTTCTTGATAATGCAAGGTATTAATACAGAAACTGAAATGGTTTTAATTACCCTTTCAGAAAGTGATCTTTTTGAGGATTATACACTTGTAGGTGGTACAGCCCTCTCAATTCAAATCAATACAAGATTTAGTGAGGATTTGGATTTTTGTGTTTGGCAAGATAGATTGCAGGGTAAACTATATGAGGTAAAATGGGTCAAAATTGAGGAATTTTTCAGAAATAAATTTAAGAGTGTTGAAAGGGATATTATAGATCTACAACAAGTGAACTATTTAGTAGCAGGAATTAAGTTAACCTTCTTCGTACGAAGGAATGTCAATTCTAGATCTTTTAGTATTGAACCTCTAATTAACAAAATTAATTCTGCAGGTGTTGAATCCATTGGCGCCATGAAACTTGAACTACTCCAACGCAGGAATATTTATCGAGATTATTATGATATTTATTCCATATTAAAAGAGGGTTATAAAATAACTAAACTTATTGATCTGGCTATTGAATATTCAAGAAACAAGCTAAAATCAAAAACTATCCTTAGCATCTTATCGAATGCTGAGAATTTTACAAAAGAAGAGAATTTTGAATTACTAAATCCAAAATATAAAGTTACTTCCGTGGAAATCCGTGATTATATATTAGATAAATACAAAGAGGAAACTTCTGAATCAAAATAATTTGTGAATAAATCCAATTCAATATCAATATAAAATGAATTGAATCCCATCTTCCACCCAACACTCAAAAAGCGGTTTCCAAAGGAAGCCGATTTTTTCATTTAAACCCGTCAAAAGCTTGCTTTTGTAAGGGGATAAATGAAAAAAGCGGTTGAGCTGGCGCAGCCAGCGACCGGTTTTTAAGTGTTGTAGTACCATCCCAGGGATCGCGAACGAAGTGAGCAATCCCGGATAGCTGGCGCAGCCAGCGACC
>CAYZEZ010000067.1:2804-18680 GCA_964477295.1 uncultured Bacteroides sp.
CCCAGGGATCGCGAACGAAGTGAGCAATCCCGGATAGCTGGCGCAGCCAGCGACCGGTTTTTAAGTGTTGTAGGACCACCCCAGGGATCGCGAACGAAGTGAGCACAATCTTTCTTTGGTTATGAGATTCATCAAGAAAAGCTTCGCGACCCGCGGAAGCATTTCTAATAATTCATACCTTATTTCTAAATAGCCAGATGAATACTTAATTAGTCGCATTCGATTATTCAACAATTCTCCAGGCCTGACAATTTGATTTTGTGATTATTTTGAAATATCTTTATTTACATAATTGATAAATATGTAAAGATTTTACAGAATCAATCATCACACCAATTGTCATCCAATCATTATTATTTAACCCATCATGAAAATGATTATATCTAAACCATGTTTTACCCTGTCTTTCATTATTCTTGCTTTGGTTTCTACAGGTAACCTGAATGCGCAGAAATGGGATTTTATTGAAAACTTACACAGTTCCGGTGATGTTACACCAATCGATATTCTGGCTGACAATAACGGGAATATCTATGTTTTCGGGAGCTATGCGGATGACCTTACAATCGATGGCCTTCCAACATTAAAATGGACCGACTTGAATGGTTTTGAGGACTTGTTTATATGCAAATATGATGCATCAGGAAATGCCCTGTGGGCCAGAAAAATTGCATCCTCAAACAGAGATTATGCCAATGGAATGACAATTGACAACAATAATAATGTTTACATAATCGGCGTATTCAAGGGTGACACCCTGAATTTCTGGGAAGGAACGGGTATATTGAACACAGATTTGAATAGTTTTGACACCTTCCTGGCAAAGATAAGCAGCACCGGTAGTCTTATTTATGCAACAAAAGTCCTCTCGGGATTCAATAACCAACGATTGCATGATATAACTTATGATTTCAGCAATGACTACCTGGTCATGGCAGGAAATTTTAAAAATGAAGCGATTTTTGGCAATGATATAGACACTGCCTATGCTTTGTCAATAAAAGATAATTGTCTTGTGCGCTTTGATATTGATGGCAATTATATTGACAATGCCATATTCTTCGGAAATCAGACACTCCTATTTAATAATGTGAGTAATTGTGTTATCTCCGATGTGGTTACCGGATATTATGTCACAGGAAACCTGACGGGGAATATCTTCTCTTCGGACAGCAGCCAGCTGCTTGCCGCCAATGATATGATGTACACGGATATCATGGTGCTCAATTTGGATGGCAATATGGATTTTGTCTGGGGAAGAAGTGGCGGTGGATCTCTGGAGGATTATTTAAATGCATCCGGGTCAGATGCATACGGAAACATATATTTCACCGGGAGGACAGAATCGGATACCATGCGGATGGACTCAACGGGCAGCATTCTTTCAGATCCGTTAATAGGATACGGATGGTCAGACTATTATGTTGGCAAGTACAACAAAGATGGCAGACTTCAATGGATCAGGCGTGAAGGCGGTTGGAATTATGATAATGCATATGGACTTTCTGTCAAGGGTCAGCGGCTTTTATATGCCTATGATCTGGAACCTACAATGAATAATTTCAGTACCGGTTTTAAAGTCTGTGATCTGGATGGGAACCTGCTCTTCTCTGATTCCATTACAGGTAGCGGTATTGAATCCACTCTTTGCGCTGCGTTCAACCAGTCTGGCAGTGCCGCATTGCTGACAGGGACCTTCGACGGAGACACACTATATGCAGGTGACTTAACAATTACAAATCCCAATTTTGGTTTTACTGATGGATTTGCAGGTAAGTATGCATTTAAATTTAAGCTAAACCTTGCAGGATCGACAGATATTCAATGCCATGGCGAGAATACCGGAAGTATCCTGCTGGAAACCGAAAATGCTGCCGACCCGGTAACCTATGCCTGGACACCCAACGTTTCAACCACAAATATCGCTACAGGGATCGCCGCAGGAACCTATAAAATTGTAGCTACCGATAATGAAGGAAGAAAAGATTCTGTTGAGGTGGAATTAACGGAACCACCTGCCATTGCAATAACTGAAGTATCCATAACTGGAACCAGTTGTAACACTGCTGCAAATAGTGGTATAAAAAGCGATGGGGTGGTCAATATTAACGTAACCGGTGGTGTTCCGAACTATTCCTACAGCTGGTCACCCGGAGGACTCACCACACAGGATATCTCGAATGTAGCAACAGGTAACCATACCGTGACCGTCACCGATGCCAACTCATGTACGAAAATGAAGACATTCAATGTCCCCGAGCCCGATCCTGTGACATATCCCGGAACAACCATCGATACCATTATTGTTCCACCCGGCAGCAACGGCGCCGTAAATCTTAATACGGAAGGAGGGACAGCACCCTATTCGTGGAGCTGGGCAGGACCATCGGGGTATACAGCAGGAAATATTGAAACGATTACCGAACTGGTAAATCCCGGAGAGTATACCGTCACAGTGACAGATAACAAATCCTGTGTTTTCGATACTGTTATACATGTCCCGTCTGATACCTTGCTGGTTATTGAAATATGTGATACTACTCATGTAAGCTGCAAGGGCGGATCTGACGGAGCAGCAAAAGTTTGTGTTTTACTGGGCTTTTCGGGAAATTATTTATATGAATGGAGAAACAGCCTGTATCAACCGGTCGGAACAAACAGCGCCATTGTCAATGGATTGACAGCAGGAACATATATTGTCAGGGTGACCGATATTGATGCCGGTGTATGGACCGAGGCATCAGTCACGATCGAAGAACCAGCATTAATACATTCCGTTGATTTTGATCCGGTCCATGTCGGATGTTTTGGCGGAGCGGATGGGAGTATCACAACAACTGTTACAGGTGACGGAGAATTTACCTATTTATGGGAAACCGGCCAGGAAACAAAAGATATTGAAGAACTGGCTGCAGGATGGTACAAGGTAAAAGTAACCCATTCAGCAGGTTGTTTTATTTATGACAGCGTTGAGGTCCTCCAGCCAACCCGTCTGACTACAGATATTACCGACAGCACAAATGTATCAATTTTTGGTGGCAATGACGGTTCAGCAACAGTTACACCAGCAGACGGAACTCCTCCATATACATACCAGTGGGAAGATGGACTATCCTCAACCGATTCAACAGCAACAGGACTTTATGCAGAAATATGGTATCATGTAACGGTCACTGATGATCATTCCTGTACAACCCGGGACAGTGTTATATTGTCAGAACCGGGGATCTTTCATGCAGAAATAACAGACAGCACAGATGCATCCTGCAATGGATTAAGTGATGGCAGTGCCTCAGTCTCCAGCGGAGGCGGAGTTCCTCCTTATACGATATTGTGGAATGACGATGAGGGATCAACCACCGAGACCATAACAGGTTTATCACCCAATAGATGGTATACGGTAATTGTTACCGATGCGACATTGCAGACTGTTAAAGACAGTGTTTACTTAGGTGAAGCTGATCCTATAACTATCTCCAAGACCTACTCTGAATCTATTTGTAGTGGATCCACTGACGGCTATATTCATTTGTCGGTTTCCGGTGGAACACCGCCTTATAGTATTGAATGGTCAAACAGCGAAACCACGCCGGAGATCAATAATCTTGAGGCGGGTGAATATTCGGTCGTTATTACAGATGAGAATAGTTGTACTGCTCATGATACAGCCACGATAGAAACCAGCATAATCTACGAGGGATCAGAGCTATGCCTCGTGACGGTCAACAACAATAACAGGATCCTCGTTGTGTGGGAAAAGACTTATGGCAAAGGGATCGCCTATTACAATATTTATCGTGAGCAATCATCAAAGGATAACTATGTAAAAATCGAAACTGTTGATTTCGACAGCCTTTCGGTATATGTCGATCCATCTTCTGTCCCGGAAGAGAATCCCTACTTCTATAAGATCTCAGCAACCGATTCCTGTGGTAACGAATCTGAATTAAGTCCGGTTCACAAATCGATCCACCTGATTGCCAATCTTGGGCTTAACAACGAGGTCAATCTGAACTGGGACGAATACATAGGATTTGAGTACTATGAATATGAGATATACAGAGGAAGATCACTCACCGAATTGTTCAGCATAAGGACAATTTCTGCCAGCATCAGGTCCTGGTCTGATAAATCCGCTCCATCCGGACAAAATTTTTATCGAATCCTTGTAGTTAAACCAGAATCGTGCTTCCCCACTTTTAATAAAAAAAGCCTTGAATTCAGTTCACCTTTCTCAAACTTTGATGAGGAAACTCTGACAGGAACAACTAATCCTGAAGAAGACGGATTCAATATTTACCCCAATCCATTTCAGGATCAGGCTACACTTACATTCAGTAATCCTCAAAATCAGTCTTACACTCTGTACATTACTGATCTCTCAGGTAAGAGGTACAGAATTGTGAGTGATATTACTTCATCAACGTTTACAATTGAGAAAGGAAATCTTAGTGAAGGTGTATATTTTATTGAGCTGATAGGGCCTGAAATTTACAGGGGAAAGATTTTAATTGAATAATGAAGAAATTCATTCCGGTATTTATTCTACAATTAATATTATTTGCCTGTCAATAAATAATATATATTAATAAAAAAACCAGGCGATCGGCCTGGTTTCAGTTTATTATCTATTTACCTATTAGTTTAAATTTAAAGCCGGTGATCGCTTCGTAGGTTTCACCTGCTTCCAGCAGCTCTTCGTCATCATCTTCATAATACCAGTTAACAACACATTCATTCGGAGCTTTCTTGAGGGGCTCTAATTGCTTGAAGAAATCAAGGATGCACTTAGAGGAGCTTGTATTAAAATGCTCTAAATCGATATTGATAGTAGTTCTCTCCTTTGGATCCTGTGCATATTCGGTGGCCCAATCAATCAGAGGCATAAAAAACTCCTTGGCATTTTCAGGATGGGCCCTGCCTTTTATTTCCACGAATCCCTGATCGCCATCAGATCTGATCGATGGCGTTTTGGGCGTCCCGGGTATTTCTAACTTTCCCATTCGACTAATTTTATTAGCAAATATACTTAAAGATATTAATTCATTAATTAAAATCCAACTTAAATCTTCAACATTGTTTTGAAATAGACCTGTTTACGGGATTATTTACCAGGTTAACATGTATCATTCAATTACAATTGTCCTGACCTCAAATACCGGCCCTGCAATATTAAAAGGTCGGGCTTCAAACGTAACCGTGACTCTTGATTTACCGGTGATTAATCCCACAGGTATGTCATACACAATATCTACAAATTCACCCTCTTTGATACCAACAATATTCTCTGTTACTAGCAATTCGCCATCGACAGATATGTCAAATGTTTTTGACCCGGTAAATCCACCCCAATATTCAACGGCCAGTCCCACAGGTTGATCCTTCAGCACCTTCATTTCGTAAGAAAACCATCCCCGCCTGGCCTGCCTGCAATTTCTGTGCCTGAATAATATATTGATTGTATTTTCACCCTTCAGCTGATGTGCCAGTTCACCCATGCTGTCACCCGGCAAAACAAAATCAACTGTCTGGTCGATTATTTCCTGCTTTTTCTCCAGTTTTTCCTGTTTTGCGGCCAGGAAAGCAGCCCAGGATTCTTCATTATACAGGTCCCAGTATACAGAATACCTGCGATCATGTGTTGAAAAGAAGGGTTGCAAAATAAAATCGCGTGGATTACCGACTTCAACGGTTCTGAATACATTTGTTTCCGGCTCAGGACTGGTCCATGCGCCGGGATCATGTTCCTCACTCATAATAACAGGCACAAAATCTGCATCAGCTGCATGTGGATTATCTACTTCTCCCAGATCACCAGCCAGCACCATCGGGCCATACATTACTGCTACCCTGTTCGTATCATCAGGCATGGTTTCAAGACGAAGCGAAAAGGGGAATTTTACTTCCACCCTGTCCCCCGTTTTCCATTCTCCTGCGACAGCAACAAAACTGCCCGGGTTACCGGTCACAGGATGCTGCTTGCCATTTACAACTATTTCCATTCCATTCTCAGCCCAGTATGGGTACCTGATCTGAAGAACCAGTTTTACAGGTTTTTCACTATTAAATTCAATGGCGGTACCCTGTTCCTGTGGAAATTTCGTCAACTGCCTGACGACCAGCCCCTTCCCGACCCAATTAACTTCTGAGGCAATAAACTGGCTTACAAACAACTCTTTATCATTATGGAAAAAGATGTTTCTTCCATATTTCGAATGATTTTCCATGCCAGTGCCCACGCAACACGTGAACCAATACGGATCCTGGTAGGTCTTAAATCCTCCCATCTCAAGTGACAGGTTGTAGATCACACGTCCGTCTCCCGGGTGCTGTGATGAAAGAATATGATTAAACAGCGCTCTTTCATAGAAATCAGCCACTTCGGCAGATCCTTCCCATTGAAACAGGTGACGCGACAGCTTCAGCATATTATAGACATTACACGATTCCGTGGTTTCATCGCTCAATCTGTCCCGGAGCTTATCCGGCTCTCCAAAGTATTCATGGTTTCCATTCCCCCCGGTAACATATGAATGGTGATGAACGACCCGGTCCCAGAAATATTCAGCCGTTTTCCTGTCATTTTCGTCACCGGTCAGCTCATACCTGCGGGCCAGACCAATCAGCTTTGGTATCTGTGTATTTCCATGGAGACCGGGCAGAATATCTTCTCCATGTAATAAGGGATCCAGCACAGCCTTATGATGGAATAAATACGATAGCCGCAGGTATTTTACATCACCGGTATGAGCATACAGGTCGGCCAGCACTTCATTCATTCCCCCATGCTCACAATCAAGCATTTCCTGTATCTGGTCCTCGTTTAAGGCATATACAATGGTTCCTATCCAATCCGCAAATTTTTTTTCTATTTCCAGGGCTTTATGGTTTCCACACAGGGCGTAAGCATCACGAAGTCCAGCCATCACCTTGTGCATGGTATAATAAGGAGACCATATTCCATTCAGGTCGAATGACTTTGACCGTATATCTCCCTTTGCTATCTCTTCCTCAAAAACTCTTTTCCCATCAGGGAAAGCACCAATGTACCCATCCCCATCCGCATCCTGGCAAAGTGCCAGCTCATCAACAATGTAATTTACCCGGTCGAGGAAGGCCTGATCACCGGTAGTTTGATACATCAACGAACAGCCACTTAAATAATGTCCCAGGCTATGGCCGGCCAACGATTCATTTTCCCATCCCATGTAATGTTCAGCTCTTGGTTCCAAACCGGCCTCGCTCCTGAACCGGGCCAACAACCGGTCCGGCTCATAGTTAAGTAATGACTTAACATTCAGCTCTGTAGCGTGTTTGAATGGTCCATCTAACAATTTTACATTGGTAAGCTCAAAGGGCAAAACACGAAACTCAACCACCTCCGGGCCACCCGTTCGGATTCCATGCTGCCCGGAATGTTTACAGGAAATCAATAAAGCTGCTATAAAAAATTGTATCAGGATAAGTCTGGCTAAAAATTTCATAATCATTTATTTATATATAGTGTTAACAATATGTTCGAGGTGCTAGTTACGAGGTGTCTGAATAACAGCCACTTATTATTTAATCAATATACTCTCAAGCTCTTCCAGTGTTTTACCTTTGGTTTCGGGCAGGACAAAGAACATAAACACTAATCCAAATATACATATAGCCCCGTAAATCCAGAAGGTGAATGCACCTCCCAATGCTTCAATCAGCGCCGGGAAAGTCAGTGTTAATGTAAACGTACCTATCCAGAGACACATGGTGGCAACAGACATGGCCTGCCCGCGGATCTTATTGGGAAAAATCTCTGAAAGCATCACCCATACCACCGGTCCCAATCCTAAAGAAAATGATGCAACAGCAATCAGGGCAAAGAAAAGCAGGATATATCCCGATAAATGATCTGTAAAGAACAAAACACCAACTAATGCATAACTCAACGCCATACCTCCTGAACTAACCAGTAATAAAATCTTTCTTCCTGCCCTCTCTACCAGCCACATGGCAAGGATAGTAAAGAGTACATTGGTAGCCCCGACAATTACTGTCTGAAACAGTTGCGATTCAACACCAACTCCGGTCCTGGCAAAAATATCGGGTGCATAAAAAAATATCACATTGATACCGCTCCATTGCTGAAATATGGCTAAAAACACGCCGATGATCAGAACCGGCCGCATCGATCTCGTAAACAACAGCCTGATATCGCCTCCTTGTTTATCTACCAGAGTAATACGGATATTTTCAACCGTTTGAGCAGCAAAGTCCCCACCGCCTATCCGGGTTAAAATCTTCGTGGCTTTTTCGTAATTCCCTGTTTTGGCTAGATACCTGGGAGTTTCGGGAACAAGGAACATTGATAGCAGAAACAACACGCCCGGGACAGCCTCGGCAATCAACATCCACCGCCAGGCCTGGTCCCCCACGGGCAGCAGTAAATAATTTACAAAATATGCGACAAGGATACCTGTAACAATGGTGAATTGATTGGTGGCCACAAACCGTCCACGGATCCTGGCAGGCGTAATCTCCGCGATATACATGGGAGAAAGCATTGCCGCCATTCCAACTCCCAATCCGCCAATTAGCCTGTAAATAAAAAAAGAGGTCAGCGTATTTGAGAGTCCTGAACCTATGGCAGAGATCCCGAAAATAAAAGCGGATACAATAAGCATTGTTTTCCTTCCAAAACGGTCGCTCATCCTTCCTGCAAAACCAGCCCCAACCAAACAACCGATATAGATACCGCTTATGGTAAAACCTTTCCACCATTCGTCCAATGAAAAAACATCGGTAATAAAAGGAATTGTTCCCGAGATAACAGCAATATCATATCCAAAAAGCAATCCCCCCAGGGCTGCTGTCAGCGCTAAACGGATAATATATCCTGTGTTAAATTGAGATGAAGGCATGCGGGATGAATTTTTAAAAGATTATGATAAAATTTCTGTGTATTTATTGACCACTGCTTCATTGCTATAATTTTCCAGGATGTATTCCCTGATTGCTTCCTGGTTGAAACGACTATAATTGCTGATCATTTTTGCCATGGCCTCCTTCAGTTCTGTGGGCTGATTCGGCTGCACCAGGTAACCCACATTTTCCTGCACAATACCTTCCGGGCCACCTGAACGGGTAGCTATGACAGGCAAGCCCGTTGCCATGGCCTCAATCATCACCACCCCAAACGCTTCATACCGGCTTGGCAGAACAAAACAATTGGCCTGCTGAAATTCAGTCACCACCTCCTCCCGGCTCACCCTTCCCAGCATTTTTACCTTCCCTGTCAGTCCATATGATTGAACCAACTTTTCAAGTTCATTCCTGTCTTCACCTTTTCCAAGTATTTTCAGGACGAGGTTATCGTCTGCTGATGAGATTATTTCCCTGAACGCCTTAATCAATATATCCAGGCCCTTGACATGCGCTAATCTTCCGGCGAAAATAAATATAAACGGATCTGTTTCCCGCTTGATTATCGGTAAATTAAAATACGCTGTATTCACCATATTTGGAATAACAGATATTTTATCACTTAGCTCCGGGAAAAATTCCAAAATCCCGGCCTTCATACTGGAAGAGACCAGGATCAGTTTCCTGCACCGGTTATATGCCTCCCTGAAATATGGTATATAGAATGGCTTAATCAGGTCTCTTGACGCCTGGGTTGTCCAGACAAAAAAACTGCGGTGTTCGGTCAAAATATAAGGCACACCATGCTTTTTGCTGATCAGTGCGGCTGCATAACCGGCCCAGGTGGCACTGTGGGCAAGGATTATGTCGGGTTTTCCATAATCACGGGCATACCTGTCGAATAATTTTAATGTTTGTCCCGACCACCTTTTTATGTTGAGGTTCTCGTTGCGTGGAATTTTGAAGCAGACCGACCGGATTACCCGGAGTCCCGATTCATCCTTAACCTTATATTTTGACCCGCCTCCCCGGGACAGTCTTCCCAGCTTCCTTACTCCCACTAACCGGTTCACCAGAACATCCACCATAAGACCTGCCTTTTTCAGGGCTTCACTATGCTCTTTGAAAAAGTACCCTCCGTCGGGCGGATACCAGCTTGGAATAACGAGGATTTTTCGTTCTTCGTTCATCGTTCTTCGTTCATCGTTCTTCGTTCATCGTTCTTCGTTCATCGTTCTTGCAGGCAACTTCACTGGTTACTTATCACTTTTCATTTTATTCCTATCTGATTTTCTTACCAGAGAAAGATACCAGAGTAAACTATACATGATCATAAATGTGCTTGACAGGCTAAACAACAGTAAACCGAGGTACACATCCTTCTGAACGACGCCTATAATCATCCCGGTAATCCTCACTGTAAATTTAATTGCATCCAGGATCATGGCTTTCCTTTGTCGCCTGAACATATCCGGGATAAAGGAAAGAGGTAAGGTCAGCGATGTCAAAAACAGCCAGGGAACAATGATCTGGGTATATTTTCCGGCTTCCTCCCATTCCGGTCCCAATACAACCCGAAAAACGGCCGGGGCAAAAATGGCCACCAGGATAAATGGGACAACCACCAGCTGTAACAGCCTTAATAAAAATTTCCTTATATCGGGGTAAATATGCTCACCCTTATTGTACATATTAATGATCCGTTGTGAAAGGACCTGGAAAAAAGCCGTTGTAATAAGACTTAAAGGCCTGTATAATAAAGCATAGCCAACGGAATAGAAGCCTGCAATGGATGCAGTAAAATAGGAATTGAATACAAACACAGGTATTGCAGAGGAGAAATTATTCAAGACTCCCTGCAGCATATTGTATTTTGGGAAAAGGCTATACTCACGCGCTAACTGTTTCATCCGGGTCCAGGACATACCTGACTTTATACTCTTTATGTTTTTATACACTTTCACAACAAAGACCAAAAAACCTCCCAGCTGGCCAAGGATTGTACCTGTCATCAAGCCGGCGGGACCCTGTACGAAAGGACCAATAGCTATCTTACCAGTTGAATTGATAAGGCTCTGGCCCATATTGGCTATTGTTATCAGCCTGTACTTTTTGTTCCTGTTTGAAAAGAATTTCAGGCCCTGGAAAAGCGCCACCAATAATGTTGAGAGTGGAATGAACCAGAGCCATGAAGCAATCTGTTCATTTCCAAGTATATGGCTAACCTGGGCATTAAAGAAAACAACGACAAGAAGGATCAGAAGACTAACAGCTATTGCAAGAAGAGCGAGGAATCCCAACAGATTAAATGCATCATTATCCTTCTTCGGGAGCATGATAGCCATCTCATATTTACCTGTGGCAACGATGGCAGAAATACTGACTATACTCATATACAGGCCAAAAAGACCAAAGTCTTCGGGAGTATATATCCTCGATAGTACAGGGTATATCAGGATGGCGATGACCTGGACAAAGCTAGTTCCGGAGACCAGGGTAGCCACGTTTTTGAAGAACTCTCTTCTGAATATATCAGGTATTTTCACTGGTTGAAACTAATCGGCACAGGATTATTTGCTAAAATTAACATAAAAGTTCCAAGTTACAGGTTGCCGATTGCAGGTTAATCTTGTTAGTTGACACGTGCAACCTGAAACCTGCAACTTATTTCGGGATTACATAAAAGAAACTTAAATTTGCTCCGAAAATTATAATAAAACAAGTATGGCATTAATAAAATCCGGAAATCCCGCTCTGAATAAAAATACATTCCAGGGATATTTGATGACTTCCGGGGTTGAAACCATGACACTCCAGGGAACAGTCGGTAAGATTATTATAATGATGCTTCTCGTACTTGCCGGAGCCATCTATACCTGGAGGTTGTTTTTCCAGGCAGCACAAGGCGATCCTGAAACCATTATCGGCAGGATCTTGGTATATCCAATGATCGGCGGCATTGGTGGATTTATTGTCGCATTGATAACTATTTTCAGGAAAAAACTGGCGCCCTACACTGCACCGGTGTATTCTATACTTGAGGGATTGTTGCTGGGAGGCATATCTGCCATTGCGGAGATCAGGTTTCCGGGAATCGTAATTCAGGCAGTTAGCCTGACGTTTGGGGTACTGTTTGCTCTATTAATTGCATACAAATCCAAACTTATCAAACCCACCCAGAATTTCAGGCTGGGAGTTGCAGCAGCCACAGGAGGGATCTTCCTGATCTACATGGTTACGTTCATTCTTAACCTTTTTGGCTTTAATATGTATTATTTGCATAACGGATCATGGATGAGTATTGGCTTCAGCCTTTTTGTTGTCGTCATCGCGGCCCTGAACCTGGTTCTTGATTTTGATTTTATCGAATCGGGCGCTGAGATGGGGGCCCCAAAGTTCATGGAGTGGTATGCTGCCTTTGGATTAATGGTGACGTTTATCTGGCTGTACATTGAAATATTGAGGCTGCTGGTTATGATTGCAGTCAGGAGGGAATGAGGAAGAAATTACAAATTTCGAATTTCGAATTAGGGGTGTGGTTTATGTGATACGAGGTGCGAGGTGCGAGGTATCTGCTATATAGTTAATTATGTAAGTTGAAATATGTCGGATCTGGAAAAATATTTTGAACAATTCAGGAAGAATATCATTGGTATTGATGCTGAATATGATACGCCCTGCGGGATTCAAAGGATCCATTATGGCGATTGGATCGCGAGCGGCAGGTTATATGGACCGATTGAAAGCCTGATATCCGATACCTTTGGCCCCTTTGTTGCCAATACGCACACCGAAGCAAGCGAAACAGGCACACGCATGACGCAGAGTTATCATCATGCACATGAATTAATAAAAAAACATGTAAATGCCGGACCGAACGATGTGATTATAACAGCAGGTTCAGGAATGACTACAGTGGTAAATAAGCTGCAAAGGATCCTTGGACTGAAAGGTTGTGGAAAATTAAAACACAAAGATTGTCTCGAAAAATCAGATAAACCGGTTGTTTTTATCACTCATATGGAGCATCATTCCAACCAGACTTCCTGGTACGAAACCAATGCCGAAGTAGTGGTTCTCGATCCGGATGAAAACCTTCTGGTTAATCCCGGGTCGCTGAGGGAAAAACTGGAAGAATATAAGAACAGGGAATTTAAAGTCGGGTCCTTCACAGCCTGCTCTAATGTTACAGGCATACGTACACCCTTCTACGAGCTGGCAAAAATAATGCATGAATACGGGGGCCTTTGCTTCATCGATTTTGCCGCCTCAGCGCCTTATGAAGAAATAAACATGCACCCTGATGATCTGTTGAAAAAACTGGATGCCATCTTCTTTTCCCCTCATAAATTCCTTGGCGGACCGGGTTCTTCAGGTGTACTGATCTTTGATTCCAGTATGTACCATTCTGATGTGCCGGATAATCCGGGAGGTGGAACGGTCGACTGGACCAATCCCTGGGGCAGCTACAAATATGTTGATAATATTGAGGCCCGCGAAGATGGGGGTACACCCGGGTTCCTTCAGGCCATCAAGGCAGCCCTGGCATTCAAACTGAAAGAGCAGATGGGAACCGAAAATATTGTTAAAAGAGAAGAAGAACTTGTAAAAATGGCATTCAGCGAACTTAGAAAAATACCCGGGATCAATATTCTTGGAGATAACGTGGAAGACAGGCTTGGCATAATATCATTTTATCATGAGAAGATCCACTTTAACCTGCTGGTAAAGATTCTCAGCGACCGGTTCGGGATACAGGTCCGGGGAGGTTGTGCCTGTGCAGGAACATACGGACATTATTTACTTGAAGTATCTTACGACCGGTCGAAGGAAATCACTGAGAAGATAAATCACGGTGACCTGTCGGAGAAGCCGGGTTGGGTTCGATGGTCGTTACATCCAACCATGCCTGATTCTGACATTACCTATTTTGCTGAATCGCTCGGTGCAATAATCCAAAATATATCTGCCTGGAAAGAAGACTATATTTATGTAAAAAATAAAAACGAATTCTTTCATAAGGACCTTGCTGACCATCCCTCATTTGAGGTTAATGACTGGTTTGAACTATAATCTTTCACAATGAAAATCATTGAAGTTACAGACCGGAAGACCCGTCATCATTTTCTTAAACTACCTAAGATACTCTACAAAAATGATCCATACTGGGTTTGTCCTCCGGATAATGAGATCGAAGGAGTATTCGATCCGATGAAAAACCGTTTTTTTGTCCAGGGTGCAGCCACCCGTTGGATTTTATCGGGTGATAATAACAAGCCCATTGGACGCATCGCGGCTTTTTTCTACCATGATTATGCTGTCTCTCATAAACAGCCTACCGGAGGAATTGGATTTTTCGAATGCATCAACGACCAGGGAGCGGCCAACCTGCTTTTCGATACCGCAAAAACATGGCTCAACAGCAAGGGAATGCAGGCGATGGACGGCCCCATCAACTTTGGGGAAAATGACAGTAACTGGGGATTACTGGTAAACGGATTTATAAATCCTGGTTATGGTATGCCCTATAACTTCCCCTATTACAAAGAACTCTTTGATAATTATGGCTTTCAAACGTTCTTTGAACAATACAGCTATCATATAGATATCACCGTACCCTTCCCGGAGAGGTTCTGGAAAATTGCCGATTGGGTGATGAGAAAACCCGGGTTCAGGTTCGAACATTTTAAATTCAATGAAGTAGACAGGTTTATAAATGACATGGTAACGATTTACAACGCTGCCTGGTCGGAGATGAAAGACAATTTCACACCTTTGGAACCTGAAGTTATAAGAAAAAGCTTTTTAAAAGCCAAACCAATCATCGATGAGGAGTTTATCTGGTTTGTTTATCACAATGACGAGCCGGTGGGTATATACATTATTTTGCCGGACATAAACATGATATTGAAGCACTTGAACGGTAAAATGCACATTATTAACCAGTTACGATTTCTTTACTATAAAAAGACCAACAGCATTAAAAGGGTACGCGCCGTTATGGCCGGAATAGTCCCCAAATACCAGGGAGCCGGATTGGAATCAGGTATTTTTAAAAGCCTGGAGCCGGTATTCAGAAAAAAACCATGGATAACTGAAATAGAGTTATCATGGGTAGGTGATTATAATCCGAAAATGAGGGCTATATATGAAGCAGTGGGAGGAAAATTATCCAAAAAGCACCTTACTTTACGATACCTGTTCGACAGGGATGCGGCTTTCGAAAGATATATGCCTGATATTGTGGATGATAAAGAAAAATTTAAGGCGTATAAATTCCAGACAGAAGTGCATCCCGACAGCGGGGCCATTCGTTTACCATATAATTATCTTAAGCAGTAAAATCATCCCGTCCCGCCGTACCCCCCCCGAGCACCCGGGGGGGAGTACTCGGGATCGGGATCTACTTTGTTTATTGGATACTGAAACATGTCCAGCATGACATGATGATTTTTTTTTGATTTTACGAAACATTGCTTACTTTTGCAGACCCAATAGAATTGAATAAAAAAAAGCAGAGATGAAAAAGGGAATACACCCGGATAATTACAGGATGGTCGTTTTCAAGGATATGTCCAATGGCTATACTTTTATGACTCGTTCAACTGCTCCATCCAGGGAAACCATTAAGATGGAAGATGGTAAGGATTACCCGCTGATCAAGCTGGAAATCTCAAATACATCTCATCCTTTTTACACCGGTAAGATGAAACTTGTTGACACTGCAGGTAGAGTGGATAAGTTTATGAACCGCTATAAGAATCATCTGGATAAAAAGAAAAAGCAGGAAGAAAATTAACAGCTTTTTTTTCATAATTTTGGAATAATCAATTCCTCCCATTCAATGCAGCACATCCTGTTTGATGATTATTCCTGGCATAATCTATTACCGCTTACTTATACACGACCGGTCTGTGAACTCAGAGTAGGTATTCTAACCATAAAAGAAAAATGGGATAAATACCTTAATGGAAA
>CAYZEZ010000068.1:0-4584 GCA_964477295.1 uncultured Bacteroides sp.
AACTGTCGGAATATAAAAAAATCCTTAGCCTTGATCCCGGTCGATATAATCTGCTCCTGAAAATTGGAGAATTATATAAAGACATGGGCAGAATGGATGAAGCCCTGGAATATTTTAACCGTTATGAGGAAGAAAATCCGAACAACATTAAATCATTCATTGAATTAGGAAATTTTTATTGCGTTTCAGGAGATTATGAACTTGCAAGATTAAATTATAACAAAGCCCTTCTTATCGAACCCGATAAAATATCAGTCTTAATTTCCCTCTGTAACATTGAAACTGAACTTGGACATTTCGGGAAGGCTTTGGCAGAATATGATGAAATAGTGAATAAATGTGAATCTCCCGAGGACAGGAAGAATATTTACAACCACCTTGAAGATTATTATTACCTGAGAGGCCAGACAGGCAAATCAATTGAATACATGGAGCTGAAATTTGATGAAATGGCAAAATATTTACCACCCTTTGGTGTATTGAACAAAAAGGTTGAATCGCTGGATAAATACATTGAGGCAGGTAGAACTGATGCTGCTTTCGAGATAGTGAAAACGGCGGAAGAACAACTTGGACCTCCCCTGGACCAGATGATCCCATATGGATATTTTGATATTTACCTGGGGCTGGGTAAGATTGACAGTGCTGAAAAAGCCCTGGAAAAAGCTGAAAAAGCCATTAACGCTCTGCAGCTTGAGATTAACCGGTCAGATATTGTAAATGCCCAGGGAAGGATCAATGAACAAAAAGGAGAGTACGAGCTGGCCATCAGGAGTTACCTAAAACAACTGGACCTTGAACCGACAAACGCCAGAATAAACGTTAGCCTGGGACGATGTTACCGGATGATTAAAGATTATAAAAAATCTGAAGATCACCTGAACAGGGTCCTGGCGATCCATCCCTTCTGGCCTGATGCCAATTTTGAAATGGCTTTAGTTTACCTTGAAACAGGTAAAAAAGAGAAGGCCCTGGAGCTAATGAAGAGGGTACAGTATGTCTGGCAAGATGCCGATCCGGATTATGAACATGCTAAAAATGCCAGGAAGAAACTTGCCGAAATGGAAAATTCAGTCATCTAATACCGGGGTTTGATTATCTTTATTAAAATATCAGAAATTTATCGGAAATGGTCCATATCATCAACCATCCGCTCATCGAGCATAAACTAACACATCTCAGGCGTAAAACGACTAATACCAGGAATTTCAAAGGAGCACTCAGTGAGATAGCGGGCCTTATGGCCTATGAGATCTCGCGCGATCTCCCTACAAAAAAGGTAAAGATTGAAACGCCGTTGGAACAAACAATATCGGGTGTTCTTTCAAATGAAATACTTCTCGTTCCTATATTGAGAGCGGGATTGGGAATGGTGGAAGGGATGCTCAGCCTGATAACCGATGCAAGGGTAGGCCATATCGGGATTGTAAGAAACGAGAAAACCCTGGAACCTGAACCCTATTACAAGAAATTGCCTGAGCTCCTTGATAATGCTGTTATCATGGTGCTTGATCCGATGCTTGCCACCGGGGGAAGTGCAAGTTTTGCCATTACTATTTTAAAAGATAAGGGTGCCAAAACCATAAAACTGGTTTGCGTGGTAGGAGCCCCGGAGGGCGTCAGAAAAATTGAGGAGGACCACCCTGATGTGGATATCTACCTCGCCGCACTCGACGAAGGGCTTAATGAAAAAGGATATATCGTCCCCGGACTGGGTGATGCAGGTGACAGGCTGTTTGGCACAAAGTAGTCACTTTAACACAACCATTCCTAACCTACTTTTTATCATATACCAGGGTAGCCTTTCTCTCTCCCCGGGGTGTAGAACCCGAATATTCAATCGTAAGAGTTTTCCCTTTTTTATCAAGAGTCCAGCTCTCCGTACTTGACATTTCAAATGTCTGGTCCTGGCGACTCATTGTAGAATTTGAGGAAATAGTCATTGATTTCCCGTCTACTGACCATGCAACCTTAGATTCGGTAGACCTGTTTTCTGTTTTAGTAACAGCAGGTTCACCATCCAGGGTAAGTTTTTCGGTTGATGTCCTTTCCTGTCCGTTCCTGCCTGTACGTGTCCTGGTTAGTTCAAAATCATTTCCCGACTGAACCACTTTGATCGCCTTGGTCATTCTGAACATGCCCTCTCCCATTTCACTTCCGGATTCGTTCAGGATCCATTCCCCTGAGAAATCAGTCTTCTGTGCCACTGCTGATGATCCGAAGGGAATCAGGAAAAAAGCAGAAACAAAAATTGCTGCCATGATGTGTTTATCACATTTTTTGGATTGACCCTGATAAATTTTTAATAGTTTCATAGTCTAATTGTTTTTATTGGTTTAGCAACTTGTATTAGACAAAACAAAACGTTTAAAGTTTAATCTTAAGTAATTTAAGTTGCGGAAAACTGGTTGCCGGGTGCCAGGTTTGGAAATCTGATCGATCTCATCCGACTCATCCCCTGTTAGCAGGTTGACGCCTGTGAACTTATCCCTGTCATTCATCAGGTCTGCAAGGTCTTCACAGGATGATATCAACAACACCCCTGTTATAAAACCAAGGATAAATCGTCTCATTATTAATAACGGTAATGAGGTTAGCTGCAATAATTTAAAGTTATATATTTAATTGAATATTTTCCATTATTATTTATCATCCGACACTATCATATAAGAGATTTATTATTTAATTTTGATCTTCCAAAGAATCAACCATGATTCAGAATTTCATTAAACTCACCTGGCGACATTTTATCCGGAATCCTTTTTTTTCCTTTATTAATATTGTTGGCCTGACCATTGGAATGACAGCTGCCCTGCTCATCTTTTTGCTTGTTTTTCATGAAAAAAGCTATGATAAATTTCATTACAAGGCTGAAAACATATACCGGATAGGGCTGGATTACAAAACAGGGAACACCGGGTTCAATATGGCAATTTGTATGACACCCCTTGGTCCTGAACTACAAAGGGTATACCCTGAAGTGCTTAGCTTCACACGCTTAAGTAAACCCCGTACATCAACACTGTTTTCTTTTGAGGATAAGAAATTTTATGAGGACGGGTTCCTGTATGCCGATTCAGGTTTTTTCAGGACATTCAGCTTCAATTTAATCCAGGGGGACCCTGACGAAGTACTGAAACAACCCTATTCAATCGTTTTATCCAGGGAAACAGCCAACAGGTATTTCGGAAATGAAGATCCGGTTGGAAAGATCCTGAGAATGAACAATGAACAGGATTTTACTATCACAGGTGTTGTGGAAACTTCCCCATCCAATTCACACCTGCAATATACCATCCTGGCCTCTTTTTCCACACATTACCAGGGCCCTTATACAAAATATATGGACAATTGGATCGGCGACATTAATTACTGGACCTATGTCAGGGTGGCGGAAGGAACTACTTTCGAGGACCTGTTGAAAATAACCGAAGAATCGATTGAACGAAATGCCGGTAAGGACATTGAGGAATCTAACCTTTCCATTTCACCAAGGATCCAAAATATCCGGGATATCTATCTTCATTCCAATCTCAGGGGAGAGATAGGGCCAACCAGCAGCAATCAATATATTATCCTGTTCCTGGCCATTGCCATTTTTATTCTTGCTATCGCATCGATCAATTACATGAATCTTGCCACTGCCCGGTCTTCGTCCCGGGCCAAAGAAATTGGGATAAAGAAAGTTGCAGGGGCCAATAAAAAATTGCTTATCGGGCAGTTCCTTGCTGAAACGATCATATTTGTTTTCTTCTCCCTGGTCATCGCACTCGTCCTGGTGGAAATATTGCTCCCTTCCTTCGGCAACCTTATAGGCACACAACTCGAATATTCTTATACGGGCAATCCCGGTCTGTCATTATTCTTTATATTCATCGCATTATTTGTAGGATTCATTTCGGGAGCCTATCCTGCCTTTTATCTTTCCTCATTTATTCCTGTAAAGGCAATAAAAGGAGAATTGTACAAAGGCAAGAAGGGCCATCTCCTGAGAAATGTCCTTGTTGTGATCCAGTTCTCCCTGGCAACGATCCTGATCATTGGATCCTTAATGATTATGCGTCAGGTTGAATACATTCAAAATAAAGACCTTGGATTTAATAAGGAACAAATTGTAATCGTTCCGATACGAGGTGCTGAAACAAGACAGAACTATCAAACCATAAAGGAAGAACTGGCTAAATTGCCTTTTGTTTTAAATGTTTCGGCCTCACAAAATTTCCCGGGAAGAATGTTCAGCGGCAACGGATATATATTTGAAGGAATAGAAGAGACCGACCAGCTTATCATAAGTTCGATCGATGTGGATGAGGATTTTATTCCCCTGTATGCTATGAAAATTTTATCTGGAAGGAATTATTCGAAAGAATTCGGGACCGACAGCAAAGCGCTGATCGTTAATGAAACCTGCCGGAAGTTCCTTGGCATGGAAGATCCGCTTGGAGTAAATGTAACTTTTAATGGGGAATCCGGATACAGCATAATAGGAGTCGTGGATGATTTCCATTACGCATCACTCCACCATAAAATAGAACCCCTGGTCATATCACTCAGACCCTTCCGGTTCCGTTACCTGAATATTAA
>CAYZEZ010000068.1:4594-18506 GCA_964477295.1 uncultured Bacteroides sp.
GTCGAGGCTGCCAGCATCAATAAAAATCTGCAACAGCTGGAAAAGACATGGGAGCAAATTGATCCTGACAGGCCGTTCGATTATTTTTTCTTGGACCAGACATTCGAACAATTATATGAAAATGAGACAAGGATCATGGGGCTATTTACCTGGTTCACGATCCTTGCCATCCTCATTGCCCTGCTTGGATTGTTTGGATTATCCTCATTCCTGATATTGAAAAGAACAAAAGAGATCGGTATAAGGAAATCCTTAGGCGCCAAAGGTTCAACCATTTCATTTATGTTTATAGGGAATTTCCTGAAGCTGGTGCTAATAGCGAACCTGGTTGCATTACCTGCAGGTTATTTTGGTATCAGAAAATGGCTGCAGAATTTTGAATACCATGTAAATATCGCCTTCTGGATATTCATCCTTGCAATTGTATTGTCATTCCTGGTTGCTTTCCTGACAGTTCTGTATCACTCATTAAAAGCCGCAAAAAACAATCCTGTTGACTCATTAAGGTATGAATAATATGCATTAAAAATCATGGAACATTTTTATCCTGAAGTAATTAAAAATCTGCCCGAAGCAGATATCCCTTTTGAAGGAGTAAGGGGATGGTTATCTCAATCTGAAAACCACCAGATCGTATTTTTTGAGATCGATGCTATAGGGGCAGTCACGGAACACAAGCACGGCGACCAGTTCGGTGTGGTATTCGAGGGGGCGATGGACCTGACCATTGGCGGTGAGACAAAAACATATAAAAAAGGGGATACCTACTTCATTCCGGCAGGGGTTATGCATGGAGCTGAATTTAAAAAGAAAACCTGGCTGATGGATGTATTTGCCGATAAAGACAGGTACTTACCTAAGAAGTGAAGAGTGAAGAGTGAAGAGTGAAGCGAAGTGTGTGTGGGCGATTCTGTTTTTGATGCTCCTGTCACTTTGCCCATACTCCACTTGGCCCCACGAACCCTTAGATCCTCGAATCTTTTTTCCGACTCACGACTCACACCTCACGACTCACAGTTTTTACTATCTTTGCCGGATTAAAAATTGCATCCCGTAATTTTATATGAGTAACAATGATCAATCTTCCCGGACCTTCAAGGAAAAGGTTAAGGGTAAACATCAGCAATACAAGGACCGGGGATTGTACAGGTATGTTGGTATCAACATCCTGAAAATTATTATCGTTTACGCTATTCTTGTCGTGTTGCTCTTCCTGGCCAGTAAGTACCTGTTCGACTTCAATAAGATTTTCGCGTATTTCATCGAACGGTTCTCCGACACCTCTACCGTTATCCTGTTTTTCGTTTCTGAATCATTTCTGGGGATGGTCCCGGTTGACCTGTTCGTATTGTGGGCCATGAAATTTGATTCGCCCCTGCCTTACCTGGCATTGCTTGGACTGCTGTCGTACACCGGTGGCGTAATATCTTATTTTATCGGGACGGGTATTTCGTTGATCCCCAGGGTAAAAGCCTACACAGAAAAACGACTCAGAAACTATATCCTGTTTGTCAGGAAATGGGGAGGCGCCTTCATCATTGTAGCGGCATTATTCCCCTTCACACCGTTCTCAATGGTTGTTATTGCATTAAGCCTGCTGAAATATCCATTCAGGTATTTCCTGCTTTTCGCGACGGCCCGGCTGGTAAGGTTTGTATTACAGGGAATCCTGTTTTTTGATGTGTTGAATATTGATACCTGGATATTTTAAGGTTTCCTGAAGTTGACCTCCTCTTTACGGATAAATATAAAATCACCTCCTTCGTCGCCTGCACTCTGAATGGTACCGAATTGGGGTACATTGGGACTGTTATTCAGGACGGCTTCACGGAAGCTTGCAAAAAGCTGCTCGGATGACATGAATTTATCCTGATTGTCTGTCAACCTCTTGATGAGGAATTCTATGAATACACTTTGATCCGGTACTTCCATTAGGGTTCCGCTCGTCATGGCTTTCCGGCTGGGTAATTCATAAAGTTTGCTGATACTCATCGGTGCATTTGCAAAAGCCTTCCTGGTTTTAAAAATTCCCCCGCTGAAACAGGCATCGGCGATAAGCAGTGTATGCCGTGAAGGTATTGTCGCGATGTAGTCCTGCAGGGTGCTGTTCCTGAGCCAGTTGGCAGAACTGAATGACCGTGAATCGGAGGGGAGCCAGTAACCGAGTTCCTTTTCCTTATCCCAGTGGCCGTGACCGGCATAAAAAACCAACAGGTTGTCGTCAGGAGTTACTTTTACACCCAATTCATCCATGGTTTCAATGATCTCTGCCCGGGTTGGATTTTCCAGCAGGATCATATTCTCTTTTTCAAAGGTATAATAGGTATTTAACACATTATACAATTGCCTGGCATCGCGAAGGGGATTATCAAGATCGGTGATGGTCTGATCCTCATAATCATTAACACCCATAATGAGTGCATAATAGTCACCCGTTACCAGTTTTGTGCCCGGAGCAGTACCCTGATCCCTTTGCTGTTGCCTGTTATCTTCCTTTGTCTCATCAGTATTGGTTCCATTTCGGCCCTTGTCTGTAAGATAAGCCTGATTATCCTGTTGGTCCATGATCTCATCGGTTACACGCGGATCCCGGACGGCAACCAATCCATAATCAAAATTATTCGGATTATTAAATGCATTTTCGCCTACATCTTCGGGGAGTTCCTTGATAAAACATCCCAGCCCATCAACCTTAATATAATACTCACCGCCCTTCCGGGGCTCAAGAAAGACAGGCAAAGTCTCACACCTTTTCCCGCTGGCAGAAATTTTTATCTTTTCCCCGTAAAGTGCTGTATAAGTAATTTTGCCACCCCTGTGGATCTTATTCACCAGCTTGTCATCGATCATGATATTCATGTCCGCCTTTGAATCCGCATAATTATTTGTGCGAAAAAAATGAATGGTAAAGTAACCCTGAGCCATAGCCTTGGTGGCAAACGAAAACATAATCACAAATAGAAAGAAGGCTATACTCCAATAATTCTTAACTGTTCTTGTCTTCATAAAAAACAATTGCTAATTTTAACGGAATCTATTTCTGTGAGAATATACAAATTTCGCACCGAAAACTCAAATTTACAATTATTTAACCATTAATTCTAATTCTAAAAAACGTTAAAACATGAAAAAAAACCTGATTCTTTCTCTAGTAGCTATCGCCCTTTTAGCTTTTTCCTGTACATCTGTCAGGAAAAGTATGTCAACGGTTGGTGTGCAAGATTTAAAAATTGAACCGCTGGGGCCTAGCCAGTATGAAATCCTTGGAGAGGTCGAAGGATATGGTGAAGCTGCCAGGTTCCTGATCTTTGGAGCCACTTTTAACAAGTTCTCCGACATTCCGGGTGTTGAAGGTAAAGCAGCCGGTAAAGCCATGTACAATGCCATCAGCATGCACGAAGGTGCCGATGTGTTGCTGGCACCGAAATATGAAACCGAAGTTTTTGATGCACTGATCTTCAAAAAGGCCAAGGTGAAGGTTAAGGCAAAAGCAGTAAGAATTATTGTTAAGTAGTAACTGCAATTTTTCATCAAAGGGGAGGCTGTCTTAAAAGGTACAATTGGGTCATTCTGAACGTGTTTCAGAATCCGTATTTAGCTGAAAAGGTACTTTTGAGACAGCTTCTATTCTTTTCTACTCGTACCGCAGTGCATCGGATGGATTTGTATTGGCCACTTTCATGGTTTGAGCGACTACCGTGAACAGTGCAACCAGCATTCCAATAAGCGTGGCTATCAGAAAAATTTCCCAGCTTAGTTTAGTCCTGTAAGCAAATTCCTGAAGCCAGTTCTTTGCCCAGTACCACGCTACCGGCCAGGCAATTACGCTCGATATCAATATGAGTAGAGCAAATTCCTTTGCCAGGATATAAGATATTCGCGAGCTGGATGCTCCCATCGCCTTCCTTATTCCAATTTCTTTTGTCCTCTGAGTGGCAATGAATGCAGCCAGGCCAAATAATCCAAGCATAGCGATGAATATGGCCAATCCTGCAAAATACCTGAATATTTTCCCAAGCTTTTCATCGGTCCGATACAACCTGTCGAAATTTTCATCCATGAAGGTGTATTCGAATGGAATATCGGGGGAGAAATTATTCCATTCTTTTTCGATGATTTTCAGGGTCTCACCTACATCTGCCCCGCTGATTTTAATGTTAACGAAATTAAACCAGTCTTCGTTCCAGCCAAAGATCAAAGGTTCAATGGGAGTGCGCAGCGATTTGAAATGAAAATCCTTCATTATCCCGATTATCTGGAATTTCTCAATTGGAAAGACTGTGATATACCAGCTTGGATGATCAATGAATTTTCCCACCAGGCTATCAGGATCCATATCGAGATTTCTTGCCGATTCTTCATTGACCAGACACACATTCACACTATCTGTAGTCATATCCCAGGAAAAATTCCTTCCCTTTAGCAATTCAATTTCCATTACATCGAGGTAATCCGGATCGACTGAATATACATTTGGATTAAAATCAATCCCATCTATTGAAAATCCTTCCCAGTTACCACCCCTGCCGGGTACAGCGTGAGAAAATGTTATCCCTGTGATGTTTGGATAATTCAATAAATCCTGCTTGAAGAGTTCCTTGCTCTCTCCAATTTCACGTGAAAACTCCATAGTGATCAGTCGTTCTGTATTAAACCCTTTGTCTTTATTCTTAAGGTAACTCAGTTGCTTATAAACTACGATTGTTCCAATGATTAAAATAATGGAAATGCTGAATTGAAAAACGATTAAAACCTTCCTCAGAATTCCTGCCGACCGGCCGGTCGTTTTTTCTCCTTTCAGGACCATCACAGGATTAAATGCAGTAAGATAAAATGCAGGATATAACCCGGCCATAACTCCAACTAATATAATCCCGGCCACAACGAGCAGAATATTGACCGGATTCTCCAGGTAGGCAATCCTGAGGTCTGCCCCGATAATGTTCTCAAACATGGGAAATACCAGTTCCACCAGCAGTAATCCAAGCAAACTTCCCATCAGTGTTATGATGAGCGACTCCCCCAGAAATTGTATAATAAGCTTCCTGCGACTGGAGCCAACAACTTTTTTCAAGCCTACCTCCATAGACCTAAGGGAAGCACGGGCCGTGGATAGATTTATAAAATTAATACATGCGATAGCGATAATGAAAATGGCAATAATGGAAAAGATGACTACATACTGTTTGTTACCTGTTCTCTGATTAATAGAAGCAACATCCCTGGCAAAATATATATCTTTCAGGGGCCTGACATAAGCATGGTAATTGGCGCTGTCATCATCATGGCCATATATATCATAAAACAGCTGATGAAAGAATATATCAATTTTTTTGCTAACAGTATCAATATCTGCCTTATCTTCAAGCAGGTAGTAAGTACTGTACTGATACGTTTTATAAGTATATAATCGCTCTTCCCCATACAATGCACCCAATGAAACAAACGACAACAGCACATCAAATTTGAGATGAAAATTTGGAGGATCAGCCACAATCCCTGTTATGGTCAGGTCAACTCCAAATCCAGTCTTCATAACTTTTCCCACTGCATCAGAGGTACCGAAAACCTTATTTGCAAAGCTTTCTGTAAGTACAATTGTAAATGGAGCAGTTAATGCGGTAGCCGGATCTCCATAGATCATCTCCAGGTCGAAAAAACTAAATATAGTGCTATCAACGATTGACATATATTCAACCGGAAATTTATTTTCCTCATAGTCGAAATAGAAATCACTCCATGTCTGGACCCTTAAAAAATTCTTGATTTCCGGGAGAGCTTTCATGCCATCGTATCCCATGGCTGAAGTTGTCCAGGATCTCAGTGCATTATTTCGCAGCCATTCCAGGCGACAGACCGTCTCCTGCTTTTCGTTGAATTTATCATAGCTAAGCTCATTCTGAACATAATGCATGATCAGAATAAAAACGGCAATCCCAATGGCCAGGCCGGTAATGTTGATCAGGGTTATTCCACGGTTCCTGTACAGGTACCGGAATGCTGTTCTGATGTAGTATTTAAACATGAGTTCATTGGTTAATGCAAATTTAATCAGGAACCGGACCCAATTCATATATTTATTGGCTATTAGTCTGCCAAAATCAATGCCACGCTTCATAAATACTTGTATAACTAGAAGTTACCCTGAAGTATGTTTCACCGATTTTGAAAAATGTGTGCGATTTTGTTACATTTGGTGTGTGAAAATGTTACTATTTTATGGACAAGGAAGAAGCAAACATACTGATCATAGATGATGATTACGATGTTTTAAAATCGGCCCATGTATTCCTGAAGCGGTTCTATTCATCTGTTGAGATAGAACAGATACCTGAGAATATCGTGCACAGGATTTCGGGTGAGGCATTTGATGTTGTACTGCTTGATATGAACTTTCAGAAGGGGAAAAGGGATGGAGAAGAAGGTTTTTACTGGTTAAAGCATATATTGAAGGAATCACCCGATCTGGTTGTGATCCTGATTACTGCCTATGGAGATGTTGACCTTGCCATCCGGGCCATAAAGGAAGGGGCTGTTGATTTTGTTTTAAAACCATGGAAAAACCAGAAATTACTGGCCACAATAAATGCTGCCCTGCAGCTTCGAAAATCCAAGTATGAAGTCGAGCATCTTCGTCACACACAGCAAAAACTTGTCGAAGATCAACATATGCACCATGGCCCTTTTATTGGAAACTCTGAAAAAATCAATGATTGTAAATCCATCGTTGAAAAGGTAGCTGAAACAGATGCCGACATCCTTATACTAGGAGAAAATGGCACAGGCAAAGAGCTAATTGCCAGGCATATACATAAATTATCGGACAGGAGCAACAGGATTTTTATTCCGGTTGACCTGGGTGCCCTTTCAGAAACGCTCTTTGAGAGTGAAATGTTTGGTCATGTTAAGGGTGCGTTTACAGATGCAAGGGAAGATAAACCGGGCCGGTTCGAAATGGCAGATAAAGGCACTATTTTCCTTGATGAGATTGGTAATCTTTCCCTTCCTCTTCAGTCAAAATTGCTTACAGTATTGCAAAACCGGAAAACCATCCGTATCGGATCGGTCAGGGAGATCCCGGTCGATTTCCGGCTAATATGCGCCACCAACCAGTCGCTTAATAAGATGGCGGAACAGGGACAATTCAGGCGCGACCTGCTTTACCGGATCAACATGGTTGAGGTTCATGTCCCACCCATGCGTGAGAGGTTGGATGACCTGGCCCTGTTGTTCGATCACTTTTTCAATATGTATAAAAAGAAGTACAATAAACCAGCGTTGAAATACAGTCAGAAGACCATTGAAAAACTATCGAAATATGCCTGGCCGGGTAACGTCAGGGAATTGCAGCATGCCGTAGAGAGGGCCGTGATATTGAGTGACAGGAACCTCATGACCTATGCTGATATCATGCCATTCAGCCCACCGGGAGGTACCACTTCTGTAAAAGACTTTACCAGTCTTGATGAAATGGAAAAACAGCATATCATCAGGATCATTGAAAAAAACAAAGGAAACATAACAAAGGCTGCTGAAGATCTGGGTATCTCGAGGACAGCTTTACACCGGAGAATAAACAAATATGGCTTATAGGAACTTCACAACAGGCATTATCATCAGGATAATTTTCCTTTTGATCTTTACCTATCTGAGCGGAACAACACTTGCACTGATAGGTGAAAAAGACCTTTTTTTCCTGCCCCTGATTTTACTTGTCGTACTTATTTTACTATCCATTGAATTCATAATTTATGCTCACCGTACGAACCAGAACCTGGCCAAATTTATTTTACACCTGAAAAATGCCGATTTTACTTTCAGGTTCAATAATAAAAAAGCCGGCAAACCATATGTAAAATTATACGAAGCATTTGAGGAACTGACTGATATGATCAGGGACATCAAGATAGAAAAAGAGGCGCAATTCAATTACCTTCAGACTATAGTAGGCCATATCAACATAGGGATCATTTCCCTGAAAGATGAAAATGAAATCGTCCTGATCAATGATCCTGCAAAAAAGATATTAGGCATCTCTCAACCGGCCACATGGGAAGATATTTCAAAACAGCTGCCTGACTTTGGGAGAGCGGTCAGTGAATTGAAAGGAGGTGGAAGCAGGCTGGTTGAGTTTATCAAGGGAAATGATTTTAAGCGGTTATCGGTAAAAATATCCACCATGCTCATTCTGAAAGAAGAGTTCCGGATCATTACGTTCCAGGATATCCGCGCAGAAATTGACTACAAGGAGGTTGAGGCATGGCATAAGCTGATCAGGATTTTACGGCATGAAATAATGAATTCTGTTACGCCCATTTCTTCCATGACCGAGACCATCCTGATGCTGGTTGAGGATCATATCGGCGGGCCCAGAAAGAGTGCCGAGCTTTCGGATGATGACATGAATGATATTCTAACGAGTATTAAAACCATCCATGAGCGAAGTGAAGGATTATATGCCTTTGTAGAGAAATACAGGGAAATAAGCAAGATCCCTCCGCCGGTTATGGAACAGGTCGGGGTAGAGGAATTGATGAACCATATCGTCAGGTTATTTGAGCAGGATCTGTTAGCTGAGGGGATCGACCTGGAGATCCGGACTACCAATCCCACGTTAACCATCCGGGCTGACAAGCATCTCATCGAACAGGTACTGATCAACCTGATTAAAAACAGCATTGAAGCGCTTGGAAATAGCGACAATAAATTCATCAGGATTATATCAGAGGGAACGGGGGTTACGCAGGCCATCCGGATCATAGACAATGGCTGCGGGATTGAAGAAGAAAACATGGAGGAGGTATTTATACCCTTTTTCTCAACCAAGGAATCAGGATCAGGGATCGGATTGACCCTTTCCAGGCAGATTATGCAACTGCATGGAGGGAATGTCATTGCAGACAGTAAGCCAGGTAAAGAGACCACCTTCAGCCTGATATTTTACAGTGATTGATGGACATGAATTGGAAGAACCAGCTATCGCACGGCCTGACTCACTGGTCCCACCAAAAAAAGTATTATACATAAGAAGCGACATATTAAAATAATTGATATACTTGCAGCTTGAAAATCACCCGGTTAAGATTATTTAATGAAGCAGATATTCAAATTGTTACGCACAGGTTTTTCTACTGAGAATTACTACACCTCGATGAATAGTGCGCTCAAAAAGCTCAACAACGAATATACCATGCTCCATTATCCGTATCATCAAAACGAAAAGGATACATTTATTGAGGCTCAGACTAACCTGACCGATTATTGTGTTTCACATGTTTATTCGATGGAAGATAAAGATGTGCTGGAGATTGGTTGCGGGAATGGCGTTCAGGCCAAATATATCCGGAGGAAGTTTAAGCCCGGGCATATTACGGGGATCGATTTGAATAATGCAAATATTGAAATCGCCAACAGTGAAAAGGAAAGAAAAGGATTGGAAAATATTGATTTTAAGATTGGGGATGCGCAGAAATTAGAGAATATTGCGGATCATTCGTATGATATTGTCGTGAATATTGAAAGTGCTTTTCATTACCCTGACAAAGCTTCATTCATCAGGGAGGTATACCGGGTTTTGAAGCCTGGCGGGCAATTCGTGATTGCCGATATCCTGAACCGGCCTGATTACGACAGCAGGCAAAGTGTATGGAAGAGAAAGATGTTCCTGAATCACTGGTCCCTTAAGAATTACCATCGTGAGTTTGCGAAGGGAAAGCTGGAGTTAAGGCACCAGGAGGATATTACTTCAAACGTGATCAGGGGATTTGGTAATTACAGATCATGGCTTAAAAACAGGCCAAGGAACGGGTTTTTAAGTGACATTTTTTTTGATCTTTATTATAAGATCAACAGGCGACTGATCATCCATACGTTGAAAACCCGGCGACAGTATTATGTTTTTGCGGGTTCGAAGCCTGTTTAGAGGATCATTCATACCTCAGTGAACCGGCCGGATCTGCATTCGCTGCACGGTAGGTTTGCGAGCCAATAGTGATCAGGCTCAAAACAAGTACCAGCAATGCCCCTGTAAGGATATTGCCCGCACCAAACGAGACTTTGTACGGAAAATTCCGGAGCCAAAGGTTGTTCCCGAAATAAGCAAGCGGGAGTGCAATAGCCATAGCTATCAGAATCATCTGCAAATAGGTTTTTGATACCAGCCAGACCACTGAAAATGCATTTGCCCCAAGAACTTTTCTTACGCCAATCTCTTTTATCCGGGACTCGGCTGAATAGGTGGCCATGCCAAATAATCCCATGCATGCAATCAGGATAGCCAGAAATGAGGTTACTCCAACCATATATAATATATCACTGAACATCCTGTAATAATCCTTGATCTCATGATCCATAAAATCATACTGGATCCTATGGATCGGATCGACTTTCCCCCAGCTTTTTTCAATCTTCTTTATGGTTTTGCTCATGTCCGGGCTACTGATAAGCAGGTTGGCATAATTATAACTGTCGGGGATGACCCGCAGGGCCATCGGCCCGATTTTTGCAAACATGGCAAAATAGTGGTAATCCTGAACCACCCCGATGATCTCAACATAAATGGTATCCTCGATAAAAATCGATTTTCCTATGGCATCTTCCGGTGTACCTAATCCGAATGTTTCCACAGCCTTGTTGTTGAGTATAACATATTTTTCCTTTCCTGTATACGAATCCTGAGGGAAGTTCCGGCCGGTCACCAGCTCCAGTCCCAATGCATCCATATAGTTCTCATCCACACTGAAATAAGCCATTTCTATCTTGTCCTCTTTTTTATCTACCCAGGCCTGGTCTGTCCACATATTTCCAGTTGCCGGAATGTGCGACGACCAGGCAATAGTCTTAATCTCCGGGATGGTTTCTAACTCATCCTCCAGCAATCCCGGATCATTTCTCAGCAGCTTCATATTTAGAATATTTTCTTTATTGAATCCATAGTCTGTGTTCAGGTAGAAACGCATCTGGCGATATAAAAGAATGATTGTGATGACCAGTACGATGGATACAGTAAATTGTGCAACCACAAGAAATTTCCTCAGGAACATCCGAGTAAAAATCCTGACAGCTGAAAGGTCTTTAAAAATGAGTACCGGGTTAAAGGATGACATATAGGAAGCCGGGATCAATCCTGCGACCAACCCCGTGGCCAGTGCAAACAGAACAAACCAGATGTAAACCCTGACATTTTCATCGGGTAATATTTCGAGGAGGGTCATGAATTTCATCCCGGTAAAGGCAGGCATTAGCAATTGCAGTAATCCATACGAGATAATCAGGGCAATAACAGATGCAAGAATGGATTCTGTTATGAATTGAGCAAAGATCTGTTGCCGGTGGGCTCCTGAAACTTTTCTCACACCTATCTCCCTGGCGCGTGTCAGCGATCTTGCCAGTGACAGGTTAGTATAATTGAAAGCTGCCGTCAGAATTACTATTAGTGCCATTATGGCCATGAAGTATACAACCATTTTGGGCATGTAAAAACCTAGTTCATTCCCGAGGATCCGTCCGGGGCATATTTCTGTCACAGCCTGCAGTGAGAAACTAAAGTCCTTCTCAGGATCATCCGTATATCTTGCCTTCCTTATCTCTGCAAATGCTTCATCCAGGCTATTCCTGCCGTTTCCCTCCTTTAAAAGAAGGTATGCATGGCTGTAATAAATATTGGTCCAGTTATCCGACAGGTCCTTATGCATTGAAGACAGGGATGCAAGTGTTTCAAATTTTATGTGTGATTTTTGCCTGTTCTCCTTAATCACTCCTGTTATGGTAAATTCACCGATTGTATCGAGGCTTATGGTTTTACCAAGCGGATTTTCTCCACCAAAGTATTTTTTTGCGACCTCTTCCCGCATTACCATTGTATAGGGTTCGTCGAGCACATGATCTGGATCATTGCTGACCAGTTCATACCCAAATAATTTAAAGAACTCCGAACCGGTATATAATCCGCTGCACTGAATGATCTTATCACCATACTTTGCATCCCCCTTGAAACCATTATAAATGGTTACTGCATTTTCAACCACCGGATAATTATTTTTCATATATCCACCGATCGGAAATGCCGTGGAAGCAAATGTGGTGACTATTTCATCCGACATTTCATCGTTTGTTAAGATCCTGTATAACCTTTCTTTATCGGGATGAAAATTGTCGTAGCTTAACTGGTCGATGATGATGTTAATAATCAGCAGGCAAATGGTCATACTGAGTGAAAGCCCGATAATATTTATCGCCGAAAATGATTTGTGTTTGCCCAGGTTCCGGAAGGCCGTGATCAGGTAACTTTTTATCATGATTCAGGTTTTGGATAGGACGTTTCACCATCTGTATTGGTTACGTGATTTTACACTTAAAATATGAGATATCAGAAACCAATGTTGTGAGTTGTCAGATGGAGGTGATGAACCTGATTTTTCCTGTATTGAAACTAAATGGCTTAACTGTCTGATTATGTTCCTGGTTTAATTTAGCATGTGCCGGTTGCGGCGTGCCGGTTGCGGAGCGCCGGTTGCGGAGCGCCGGTTGCGGAGCGCCGGTTGCGGAGCGCCGGTTGCGGAGCGCCGGAAAGGAATGCTATTTGACCAAGTAATTTGAAAAAAAAATTTAAAGATGTATATTGGCCCGTTAAAAATTATTTTCCTTTTCGCAGAAAAACAATAAAACGTATATATCATGGCAAAAGAAAATCTTGACCGCAGGAAATTTATACGCAACTCATCCCTTGGCATCCTTGGTGCAGGAGTAGCTGCCGGCAAGGCAAAACTATCTGATACACTGGCTAATGAAGCAGCAGATGAAAGTGCAAAAATCAAAGAATACAGGACCCTGGGCCGTACGGGTTTTAAGGTGTCTGATCTGACCTCCGGGGCCCCGATGAACGAAACAGTTTTTCGGGCTTTCATTGAGGCAGGCACCAATTATATAGATGGTGGCGAGGTATATCTGAATGGAAATACCGAAAAGATTATCGGGAAGGTGATGAAGGATTATGACAGGAAAAAGTATTTTATCAGTGCTAAAGTCTATTCTGAAGATAAGAAATTTAAAAGCAAAGAGGATGTTATCGAACGGGTCAGGAAAACACTGGAAAGATTAGAATCGGATTATGTTGATTGCTGTATGATCCATGAAATAACGGCAAGGGAGGATGCACAGGAGGAGAATTATCATGCTGCGATGGAGATACTCAAGGCTGAGGGCAGAGTAAAATCCATAGGGGTCTCCTGCCACGGCAATGCACACCTGGTAACCCCGGAAGAGACGATTGATAAAGTCCTGATGTCTGTTGTGAACGATGGCCGGTTTGATGTGATCGAGATGGCCTATAATTTCATGAACGCACCCCTGTCAGAAAAGATCCTGGATGCATGCGCTGAGAAAAATATAGGTACGCTAATTATTAAATCCAATCCTGTGATGCTGTACGAAGGATTGAATAAGGCAGTAGTAAGAATGGAAGAAAGGGGAGACACCATTCCCGAGGAAACAAGGATTTTTTACGATAAATACAAGGAGCAGAACAATTACGCAAAGGAATTCTTTGAGGATTATAGTGCGGATGATACTGACAAGCTGATCGATGCAGCACAATTGTTTGTCCTGTCAAATCCGAAAGCCCATAGTACATTACTGCATCTGAGAAATGTCCAGGAAGTGGAGCGTTACCTGAAACTATCCGGCAGGAAAATGGAATCGCTTCACGCCAGCATACTTGAACAATACAAAGAGACATTTGGTCACCTGAATTGCCGTATTGGCTGCAATGCATGTGAAGATAAATGCCCGCATAATATTCCGGTAAGCACGATTATGCGCTACAACTATTATTACGAGAATAAGCAGAATGAGAAGCATGCGATGCAGCTCTATCACAAGCTGAAGGATTACTGTGCCGATGTTTGCCAGACCT
>CAYZEZ010000069.1:0-18506 GCA_964477295.1 uncultured Bacteroides sp.
AAGAGAAATGTGACTTGCTTTTTCACGTGTTTCAAAAAATAAGAGTGAAGTAGCAACATTCTATAAAAGCAGGCCATGGCCTGACAAGTTACCTCCGTTGTTACCGGTCAAAGATGTTGCCCGATATAACTGTTACCGTGTAGGTATTGAGGTTTCTCCTATTTACCATAACCCGGATTCAGCTGAGTTATATCCCTTTGTACTGAATAAGATTCATCGCGGTTTATCCCTGGCATTAAAAAAGGGAGCTTTCGAATTCGCTCAAAAGCGCACCACTGTCCGTCCGGTTAATTATAAATCGCTTGGAAGGAGGGCTGTCGTCAAAGCAGTATGGGAAGTAGATCATAAGCTGGCTGAAATAAGCAATGCCTTCGATTTTCTGCTGCTTGTCACTCCTGTAAATATTGAACAATCATTGAATAAATTCAGGTCTCATCATTACTCTCATGAACCTGTCTTCTATTACCGGCCCATTTCGGTTGATCCTTCCATACTGAAAAGGAAGCTTTATGACATACCCATTAACCAGATAGAAGACCCAACCCTGTCATTTATTTTCCAGGAAAAAATGATTGAACTTGAGATGAAATTGTCTATGATCAGGGACAGGAATACAAGGAATTTTTTCTTTGGCAGCATGCAGCTTTTTGGAGATATTGATGATGAACTTTACTCACTTGCAAAAAGTATCCTGGATAAGATCCCTCCCCAAAGCCGTGAGTATTCAGGAACCAGAAGGGTAAAGGTCAATTTCTTTGCCGAACGCGCCAGGCAGGAAATAAACCGGTACCGGGAAGTTTTTCCTGAGATCTCATGCAAAGTTATTGTAAGGGATGACATTACAGGTTTAATGGTATCGCATGGCAATCTTTTCATAGGAAAACGGGTTAGAATTCCTGAATCAAGGGTGGAGGCATTGATCCAGCATGAAGTTGGCACACATGTACTTACCTATATTAACGGAAGGAACCAGCCATTCCAGCAATTATATTGTGGCCTTGCCGGTTGTGATGAATTGCAGGAGGGACTCGCAGTTCTTTCTGAGTATCTTGTCGGCGGATTGAGTCCCCCGCGGCTCAGGTTGCTGGCAGGCAGGGTCATTGCTGCTCGAATGTTAATTAACGGGGCAACCTTTATTGATACTTTCAGGGAATTGCACGATAAGCTTGGATTCTCCCAGCGTGTCGCCTTCATTATTACGTCGAGGATATTCCGTGGTGGTGGATTCACAAAAGATGCCATATATCTCAGGGGGTTGGTTAATCTTCTAAAATACATGAGGCGCGGTGGGGAGCTGACACCCTTGCTGATAGGGAAGATATCGATTGAGGATATATCCCTGATAAGAGAGCTTCAGCTTCGGAAAGTACTGAAACCCTTACTCCTCAAACCGCCTTATCTCAATTCTTCACAATCGTTGTCAAAATTGGATGATTTAATGCAAGGATCACTTATATTTAACCTTCTTTAAAAAAACAAAATGAAAATTGGATTTGTAGTAAATGATGTATCAACAGAACAGTCTGGTTATACAACTACCCGACTGGGAATGTGGGCAGTTAACAGGGGCCACCAGGTCTGGGTGATAGGTCTTGAGGATTTTGTTTATGATGCGGATGAGAATATCCGGGCGAGGGCATATTCAGTACCAAAGAGAATCTATAAGAGTACCGAAACCTATCTTAAAGCGCTACAAAGTAAGCTTCGGGTTGCGGAAAGGATCACCGTTGATGATCTTGATATACTGATGCTCAGGAGTGATCCGGCAAATGAGGTTGGAGCTCGCTCATGGGCCGGTACGGCCGGGATTAATTTTGGCCGTATAGCTATGCGGCATGGTGTGATCGTGCTAAACGATCCGAACGGATTGGCCAAGGCAGTAAATAAGATGTACTTCCAGTTATTTCCTGAGGAAGTCCGCCCACAAACAATTATAACCCGTGACCTGGGTGATATTAAGCATTTTGCCAGGGAGCACGGCGGCAATATTGTTCTGAAACCTCTACAGGGATCAGGAGGTTCGGGTGTTTTCCTGCTTAAGCAGGAGGATAAATCCAACATGAACCAGATAGTAGAAGCTTTGCTCAGAGACGGATATATCATTGCACAGGAATATTTGCCTGCAGCAGCAGATGGAGATACCCGCCTGTTTATGATGAATGGGGAACCACTTCGCCATAAGGGAAAATATGCAGCTTTCAGAAGGGTAAGAACGGGTGATGATATGCGCAGCAATGTTCATGCAGGAGGAAAATTAAGACAGGCTGAGATTACAAGCCAGCACCTCCAGCTGGCAGAAATTGTCCGTCCGAAGATAGTCCGGGATGGCATGTTCCTGGTTGGTTTGGATATTGTTGGAGACAAACTCATGGAGATCAATGTGTTCAGCCCGGGAGGATTGGGAAGCGCGCAGATATTTGAGAAAGTAAACTTCAGCAATGCTGTACTGGATGCCCTGGAAAGGAAGGTTGAATACATGACCTATTACCGCAGGAATTTTGATAACGACGAGATGGCCACCTTATGAGAGATCTTACCCGTCTTACCATGCTGATGACTTTAATTGCATTCCCTCTGAAGTGAGCCTATATTTTTTTTGTACTTCTTAATGTATTTTATACTTTTGTCCTGCTTTTTTTGGTAGCCATTGGACCTTGGAGAGGTGGGAGAGTGGCTTAATCCACCGGTTTGCTAAACCGGCGTACTGAGAAATTGGTACCGGGGGTTCGAATCCCCCCCTCTCCGCAGCTTATAACACAGTTGTGTAAAGCACAACTATAATATTTTTGGAATGATTGCCATAAGCTAGCTTAAAGGCAATCAGAACAATAATATGTTGTCCCGATAGGGACTGTGTTAAAAGCTGCTGGATCCCCCCAAAGGGATCGCGAAGCAATCCCCTTTTAACAGGGGCCATTAAGTTATTTAATATCAACGCACACACTATGTTTGATTTCGAAAAACTTGACATCTACCAGGTAGTAAGGGAGTTAAACCACAGGGTTTACATCTTCCTGAGTGAACATCTTGAGATTGACGAATACATCAGGAGTAAGTGGAAGCAAGCCAGCCAGGATGTAGTCCTGAACCTGGTGGAAGGAACCGGCAGGATCTCAAACGACGACAAGAAGCAATTCCTCACGGCATCGAGGGGATTTGTTTTTGAATGCGTGGCAATCCTGCAGCAGTTGTTCGATCTGGGTAAGATGGATAGCAAGAAGTACGAAGAGTTCTACCAGAAGTATGAGCAGGCTTCCAAGATGCTGTTAGGCATGTATCGAAGCTACAACACTCAGTAAATATTAAAGTTCGGGGTGTAGCGCAGCCCGGTTAGCGCACCTGCTTTGGGAGCAGGGGGTCGCAGGTTCGAATCCTGCCACCCCGACAAAACAAAAAAGGCTGGTAAGCCTTGCTTTCCGGCCTTTATCTTTTCCTGGCTGCGTTGGAAGCTTGCTTACAAAAGCAGTTAGGAAAAGATAAAGTGCACCAGAGGTGCAGCCTTTTTTGTTTTGGTTTCCCTCCAACCAGGATCACGAGAAGCGGAGCTTCGAATAATCCTGCCACCCCGACAAATTGAAAATCAAAAGCTTAGATGAAAATCTAGGCTTTTTTATTTTGTTCCAAGTCAAACATAGGTAAAACAAAATATCACTTTCCTAACGTATTTGTTAATATTTCTATTTCTTATTTCTTTGATTTAGTAATTTACTAAAAAAATATACAAATGTACGAAGATGATTATTCTGATTTTTTCAACGAGATCGATTCCCTTGAAATTCCCAAGAATACTATTAAATCTGAGATTTATTTTAATATTATTGATAGTCTTGATTCAGAATTAAAAAACGTGATCAAGAGCAAAAATCTATTGAATTGTATGAGACAAATGATAAAAATATTGGGTATTTGCAGATTGTATATAAGAAAACAAGTGAATTATTTGAACAATTAATAATGATTGTGCAACGAAGAGAAAATGTCGGTATCCATTGGATAATTGGTTGTTATTTTGAGAATCATTTTGAAAATTTTATCCTATTTAATAATCATTTAGAACAAAAAAGTATTTCACAAAAAATTATAGATAATTTATATTATTTGAAGTTTTCTTTTATACGGTTTATAATTAATTATTTGAATATATATGATCTTTGTAGAGCTTGCTTACCGGCATTATTAAAATATCTGGATGTAATAGATAAAAAAATGCTTAAAGAATATTTTAACAAATCATGTGAATTTATGGGAGGAGTATTATTGTTTCCAGAAAAGGAATATGATTTAATGATGTTAAACTAATATTAAAGGCGTCAAATTATAGTATTTTAGAAGTGAATTTAGATGATATCTTGCTTATTTATTTGAAAATCAAAAACGAAGGAGATAAAAATGCAAGAAAAAAACTTAGCAGTTGCGGTTTTCTTTTCATTCTTAATACTAACTTCCTGTAGCAACAATTCACGAGCGAATTACGAAAAAGCATCAAAAGAAGTTTGGGAAGTTGTAAAAGCCTACAATAAAACTTGGTCGGAACTTGAAGATATTAATGAACGATTAAAATATGTTCACGACGATGTTGTATTTATTTAACCACCTTTCAAAGAAATATTTGTAGGCAAAGAAAAATATAAAGCTGATTACGAGACCTGGATGAAGCACGCTAAAGTAGATTACTTCCGAGAAGTAAATCCCATCATAAAAGTTTACGGTAATAGTAATTTCGTAATAGTCTCATACAACATCGAGATGTCTTTTACATATGATGATGAAGTTGTTTCTGAATAGACAGGAACGATATGATAACCCTTGTTAAAGCAAATGGTACATGGCTGATTACTTCTGATATGTTTGCGCGGGTAACAAAGTAAACGGAATAATGCATACTGAGGATTAAACGATATACCTAATTTGTTCTTTCAGGATATAGTGAGTTTGAAACTAAACAAAAAAAGCAAAGGAGAAATCAAAATGAAAAAAACAATTCTAACTACATGTATTCTGATTTTTACGACACTATTTCTTAGTGCTCAAAAAACTGATTTTCCAAGACTTACGGGACCATACCTTGGCCAAAAACCACCAGGAATGACACCGGAAATATTTGCACCGGGAATTCTCTCAATCGGGAATCACGAATTAGATATAACCTGTACATCGGATGGTAATGAAATATTTTTTACACGGTCGGGACAGGATTGGTATTCTGCAATACTTGAATTCAAAAGAGTTGATGGAGAATGGATTGGACCAATAATGCCTGAATTTTCAGGAAAGTATCAAAACAACTATCCATTTGTTACGCCATCAGGAGACAAGATTTATTTTAATTCACAGGAGCCTGCAGTGCAGGCTGAAACGAATAAAAGTAATAATAATATTTTTATTGCAAATAAAACTGTTTCGGGGTGGAGTACTGGTAATGTAATTGAACCAAGTGTTGTTATCGACGGAACAGAAAGTTTTGTCAGTGTTGCAGGCAACGGTAATATCTATTTCGGGGCAAAATATAAAGATGGACTTGGTGGCTCTGATCTTTATATGTGCGAGTTTAAAAATGGCAGCTACAGTAAAGCTGTAAACCTTGGCAAGTCAATTAATTCCGAACATAATGAGTTTCATTGTTATGTTGCATTGGATGAAAGTTATTTACTGTTTGATGCAAATAGACCTAAAGGATTCGGTGCAAATGACCTATATATTAGTTTTAAATTACCTGATGGCTCATGGGGCAATGCATTGAACCTGGGAAGTATTATTAATACTGAATATAGCGAATCACGACCTTATATATCCCCGGATGGTAAATTTCTTTTTTTCTGCAGTAATAGATTAAGTGCACCCGAAGATAACCATGATAAAAAAAGGACATATAAGGAATTTCAAAATAGAATCGATGGACCGGGTAACGGCAACCAGGATATTTACTGGGTCTCTGCAAAAATAATTGAAGAGTTAAGACCGAAAGAATATTAATATGAAAGAAATTAAAATGAAAAAAGTAATAATTATTTCTTGTACTATAATCTTAATATCAGCGATTTCACTTGCGCAGCAAAATGATTTTCCAAAATTAAGCGGACCATATCTTGGACAAAAACCGCCGGGAATGATACCGGAAATCTTTGCACCAGGAATAATTTCAACAGAAGTGTGTTACGAATGTTGCAGGGCTGTTTCCCCAGATGGCAAAGAATTCCTTTTTGTAAGAGAGATTGATGGTAAGGATAAAATATTCAGGATGACCGAAGGAGAAAATGGATGGACAAAACCAAAATTGATAAAATATACTGATAAAGCGTTTCAGTACTCACCCTTTATTTCACCTGATGGTGGTACATTATTATTTATGGCAGGTAAATCCAAACCTAAAATAGGAAGTACTGATCCATTGCCAGAAGTTCTTATATTAAAAAGAAGAGATGATGAATGGAAAACTGTTGCAAATCTTGGTTCATTAATAGATGCAGTGCAACCATTTTATATAACTATGTCGAAAAATAACACATTATATTTCTCATGTAAAGATAGGAGTGGGATATATAATAAGAAATTTAAAAATAGTAAATATGTACTTGCAGAAAAACTTCCTGAAGAAATAAATTATCTTGAGAATGCTTCGCATCCTTTTATTGCAGCTGATGAGAGTTATCTGATTTTTCAATCATTAAACAGTGAAGCAGATAATTCTCTTGATCTTTATATTAGTTTTCGAAAAAACGATGGGACCTGGACAAAAGCAATAAATATGGGAAATAATATTAACACTTCAAATCATGAGATGTGCCCTAGTATATCTAACGATGGAAATTATCTTTTTTTTGGAAGATTGATTCAGGATAAAAAAACCGATATTTATTGGGTAGATGCAAAAATCATAGATGAACTAAGAACAAAAAAATTAAAACTATAACAAAATGAAAACTATAATAAAATGTTTAGTACTGTTAGTTTCAATTATCCTTTTAAATAAAATGGATGCAAATAGTCAACAATCTGATTTAACTCATCAAGATATTTTCCCTGGGGGAATTAATGTTGACTATGGATGGGGACATTTTTCGGTACAGGATGATTTTTTTTCGTCGGAAGTATATTCAGGAACAATGCCATATTTTAGGGTTGGCTGGTCTCGAAATAATAATAAAAGAGCGTTTCAACTTAATTTTAAGTATCGCAGTTCCGATGAAATAAAAAGTGGCACATTTTCTGCCAGTGTTTTAAACTTCTCTCTGAACTCTAATTATCTGTATCCTATTGGTGTTTAGCTTCAACTGAAACTCTGTTATAGTTAAATCCTTATTACCAGTATTACTTAATACTAATTTCACAGGCGCAATAATTAAATACTTATTCTCTCCGACACAATCTCCCCAACCCCCTATTTTAAAAGCTCCCTCGGAAGTCATAATGCTATCAAGCTTTTTAATATTCCCTGCAAGATAAATTTCTCCATCACCAAAAGGGGATGATATTTTATCATTGTATTGATCCAATTCAATATTAAACTTTTCCCTATTAAGATTTTGCGTTTGAATTAATGCCAGCGAAGAAAAAATTACTGCCAATATTGATAAGAGATTTGCTGCCAATCCTGATTTCCTGGTACTTCCCATTATTATAATTCTTGATTATGTTCTTTATCTAAAATAGATATTTTTTGGCATAATAAGGATAGTTCTCATAAAACTTCAGTGCGCGGATTTCGTGTAATTGCACCGATATATTTTTATCGCAATAACCCCGAGGTTAAAGCTCTCGCTTGCCTTGCGAATATCAGATAGGATCTTTCTGTTAGCTTCGTATCATAGAAGCGTGCCCCGTAATCATACCTATTAATAAAACTATCTTGCATAATTAAAGATACGGAATATTCACATATTTATAGATTTTAGGACCTTATTGCATATATTGATATTTTAGGATTCAAAGATCTCTAGTCTGAAACTATTGGAAAGAAAGATGAAGAATATCCTGAAAAAATTGATGAAATATTTTCTGCATATATAGCGATAAGAGATGTATGGGATTTGGACATACATGATACAGAGTATCGAAAATCTATCCCAAGAAATAGTAAAACAATAACAACATTCTCTGATTGTTTAGTGATTTCATTTAAAGCAATTGAGAAAAGTGAAGTATTTCATACTCTTCTTGAAATAAAATGGATGATTATGAGATTAATATATCGAGGGATTTTATGCAGAGGTGCAATAACCTATGGCAAGTTAATTCATACAGATGAGGTGCTTTTTGGACCAGCACTTACAGAAGCATATATTTTAGAGACAAAAGTAGCATTGTACCCAAGAGTAATTTTGCACAAAGACATTATTGATTTAGCTGGTAAAGCAAAATCATCCCACCATACTTCGGAACTTGAAGAAGAGTATGTTCAATCATTTTCCCATGATTTTTGATTTCTAACGTTATTAATTTATGAAATAAAGGTGAGCACTTTTATAATGAATAGTATTACATAATTTTATAAAAATGTTCTATGATTCACACTTTGATGACCTATTCATTAACTTCGACCTTAATTCATGCAAAAACCTTGGCCTAGTGGGAATGTAACCTTCCCTGAAAATGAAGACTTACCCTTTTTCAAACAGTGAACTTTTAGACAAATTCCCTAAAATGACCCCTCCCTTTATCTCGGTTATGCTAAAAGTAGAGATCCCGAGCTTATTTTATTCAGGGAAGCCATAATATCATTGGAAATTTCAGCGTATAGATTATCAAAAGATTTAGGTATTCCTCAAACACGTGTCAGTGGGATTTTAAAAAGCCGAAGAAGGATTACTGCAGATACAGCATTAAGGCTTAGCAAGTATTTTGGCAATTCTGCCAAATTTTGGCTCGGCCTTCAAGATGATTTTGATATTGAAGAGGAACTGAACTCATATGCAAAAGAATTCCTCAATATTAAAAAAAGAGAAGAAAATGCAACTTAACAATAAATAGTTAATGGCGGAATAATCTTAAACCTTGAGAGTCACCATTTTACTAATCTTCCAACCATTATCAGTTTTTTTCCAGACTGCAATGTATCTACCTGGCTCATCTTTAGCATCCTCACCATTTCTACTTAACTTTTCAGAAAATTCAACAACTTCAACAGCTAAATTTCCTGAGACTTCAATCTCTCGTGAAATAACATCCAGTTCATGAACTTCCATAGTATTATAAGCTGGTTTAAGAATTTCTTTAAATGTATTTTTCCCAACTACATCTTCAGAAGAGTGTCTGTAGATGCGTAAATCCTCCATCCAGAATGATAATACCTGTTCTACATTCAATGATTTGACAGCGTTGAGATAATCGTTTGAAACTTCTTCAATTTCTTTCTTCATATCTGCAGGTTCTTGTTTTGGTTGACATGCTATGATACCAATAAGCAAAATAGTAAATAAAAAGCTTGAATAAGGTCTCATAAGATTATTATTTATTGTTCATCAGTTTTAATGAGAGATAAATGTGGGATCACCATCCAGGTGCTATCCAGCTGTAAGCTTCACGGTTTTCGGCCTGTTAAAATTGGAGAAAATCTTTAATTATTTTTGTACTACCAAAGGTTGTGTGTTAAATTAAACGTATTATTGGACTTATAAATTATGGCTTTTATATTTTATATCATTTACGGTATCTGGCTTACATCTGAAATTCTTATAAATAGATTTCTCAGATCAAAAAAGACAGATAAACAAAATGCAGATAAAGGTTCTCTTTATCTTATCTGGGCACTTATCTTTATAGGCAATTCTTCTGCTATTTTTATTTCAAACTGGTACATCCTCCCATTATCAAAAGTCTCTTATACAGGATACATTGGCCTTGCTTTAATTTGTGTCAGCATAATTCTCAGACTTGTAATTATTTCAACATTAGGAATATTCTTCACAGTTGATGTTACTATAAAACAAGATCATAAGCTCAAAAAAGACGGGTATTATAAGTATGTAAGACACCCATCCTATTCTGCTTCTCTCCTATCATTTATTGGTTTTGGCATCTCATTAAATAACTGGATTTCACTTGTCGTGGTTATTGTTTTGGTCGTAACAGCATTCCTCATTCGAATAAGAATAGAAGAAAAAACATTGATCGGACATTTTGGCTCTGAATATTTGGATTATATGGAAAAAACAAAACGACTTATACCCTTTATATTTTAACAAAAGAGACCGCATAATAATAGCTGTTTAACAAGGCAGCTTCATGCTTGTTAGAAAAGGGAGCATTTCGTTCACACTTTCCTGCAGGACAGCAGAGAAGTTTTCCGAAAATGTGCCATATTTACAGCCATACCATTAACTAAGACATAAAAATGATAATATGTATAAATATCAATGCATAAAATGAAAAATAATAGTTACCTGTCACCCGTAATTTCGCTGATAATGTGTATGTTTTTTCAGTTACCGGCATTTGGCCAGGAGGAAACAAAAATAATTATTGGTGAAAAATTCAAAATTCATTCCGATACCTTAAATGAAGACAGACCTTATTGGATCTATTTGCCTGATTCTTATGATGATAATGTATATTCAGATAAACAATACCCGGTATTATTTTTACTGGATGGCGATCAGCATTTTCATTCTGCCAGCGGTATTGTCCAGTATATGAGTTCAGGTTGTTATTATAATAAGATCATTCCGGAATTAATTGTTGTAGCTATTCCTCATGAAGACAGGAACAAAGACTTAACCCCTACCTATTCACTGGTTGATTTTGATGGAAAAGAAAACCATCAGTTAGAGAGTAGCGGTGGCGGTAAAAAATTTTTAAATTTTATAGCGTATGAACTTTTACCCAGGATTGAGCAAGACTATCGAACCATGCCTTACCGGGTATTGGTTGGTCACTCTCTAGGTGGCCTTCTGGCTGTATATTCTTTTATAACTACTCCGGACTTATTTGATGCTGTAATTGCGATTGATCCTGCATTATACTGGGACAATGAATTATGTTTAAAGGAATTGGGGTCAGAACCACATTCAGGGATAATATTTAACAATACTTTTTATATGTCAACTGCTCATAACACTCCATACTATCTGATGCCGACGGAGCCTTTCAGATTAACCCAGGAAAGGTTCTATTACAAGTTGAAAGAGAAGTCCACTTCTCAGTTTCATTCGAAATTTCAGTATTTTGAGGAAGAGAATCATATGTCCGTCCCTTTATTGAGTTTATATTATGGACTTTCGTTTGTTTTTGACTGGTATTACATAAGCGAAGGTTCCGGTAAAGAACTTTCATATATTACGCACCATTTCGATTCCATTTCGGTGAAGCTTGGAATTAAAATATTACCACCCCAGGATATGATTAATGAAATAGGATGGTATCATATCTTCCGTACAGGAAATTTAGAAAAGGCATTTGCTTTCTTCAACACAAACGTACAAAATTATCCCACCTCATATCAGGTATATGTAAACATGGCAGAGGCATATCAGGAATCAGGCAGAAAAAAAGAAGCCATCAAATATTTCCGTAAAGCATTAGAGCTTAATCCTGAAAGCGAATATATCCTTAACGCAATAAAAGAACTCAATGAAAATTGAGTTTCAGCTAATAAACGCATAACAAACAATTGCAGGCTTATCAGTTTTAGATTCCTGTTTACCTTAACGGGAATTTATTTTAACAGGGTAAAATAACAGACCGAAATTTCTGAAAAAGCGTTCCGAAGTGGCCTGTGTCTGTAACAAAACACCCCCTAAGCCCGGTACCTGGCCACCGTCTCCCTATGATGAAATCGAAGAAAGGTACCCTGAAAAATACCTCAGGGAGAATATAGAACAACGACTGAAAAACCTGCAGGCAGAAAGCCTGGATGTTCTGCTTCTGCATACCTGGACCCGTGCATGGAACGACAAGCCAACAGCTCTTGAAATACTCCAGAAGTTCAAATCAGAGGGCATTCTGAAATCAATCGGTATCTCTACACCCGAGCACGATCAGAACTGCGTTATCCAGCTTATGCGGGAAGGATTGATCGATGCCTTGCAGTTGATCTACAATATTTTTGAACAGGAACCCGCTGCCCAGTTGCTTCCGGTTGCAAAGGAAACGGGTACAGGCATCACCGTGCGCGTGGCTTTTGATGAGGGAGTATTAACTGGAAAGTACAAAGGCAACGAAAAGTTTGGAGAAGACGATTTCAGGAGCAGATATTAAGACTCCGAAAACACCTGTGGAACAGGGGCTTCTGGTATGGAGGAAAGTAATCTATTCTCCGGATGGCATGATCGCCCCGATAAACCAGCTAGTGCCCTGTCATCGATCGATATCCGGTTACCCTGTTCCGGTTTTTCCCTTCCTGGTTGTTTGTACACTATAACTGATCGGCTGGCTGGTTTATGGTTCACCATAGTCACGGTAAAGGTGATAAACCAACAGGTAAGCCTGAAAGAATGATATTTTCCGGGGCCAGTTTTGAGTTATGATCTCCTGTTAAAATGTAAAATATTGATTATCTTTATCATACGATATTTATGACCTGGTAGTCATTAAAACTCACGAAAGTGGAAACAGATAAATCCTATTGGGAGCAGATGGCAGCCGAAGCCTGGAAGGCCAGGGAAAATGCTTTTATACTGGATAATACAAAGGTTGGAGCGGCATTAATAACTCCCGATAAATCAATCATATCAGGGTGTAATGTGGAACACCATATGAAAAGTCATGATATGCACGCCGAGACCAATGCGATAGGCAATATGGTGGCGCAGGGGTATAACCGCTTTGATGCAATTATAGTTGTTGCCGAAACCACGATGTTCACCCCCTGCGGAAGTTGTATGGACTGGGTCATACAGTTCGGGGGGAAGGATGTTGTTGTGGGTGTTCAGAACAAAAAGGGCGGGGAGATCAGGAAATTCAAGGCCAGTGAACTGATGCCCCACTATCCGGAGTATTAATTTACCGGCTCAATCAGATTCTTTCAGTACACCCCTCAGATCAGGTTTAGCATTTCTGCTATCATTCCTGGGATTGAAATTTACTTTGATACTGTCGCCGGTCAGATCAAAGACCATTCTTTCAGTATGGGGCCCTTCAATATATTTTAATACCAGTTCCAGTTTGCCCTGGTTCACTGTATAGCTTCCTGCCACTTTAAAAGGCTGGAGCATCCTGATATTATCTTTGTTGCCCCCGATCAGGTTCGGTCCGGGCCTGGTGGTCTCCCCGGTCTGCCAATCCCCGTTTCCGAAAGCCAGGCTATATGTTGTTGTATCAGTCTGTATATCAGTCATTAAAATGTCCCCCGAGAAATTAAATGAAATAGATTTTACCTGCCTGTCGTTTGGATTAATATCGAAAGCTGTACCTGATATTTTAGCGAGGAAGTCCGGATCTTCAACCTTGTCCGGTGGCCGGATAGCCAGTGAAGACAGTTTTTCTTCCAGGGCTGCCAATCCAGTTTCATCTGCCGGGAGAGGTTCAGCATGCATTGCGGGCAGGATATATTCCCATACCAGGTTGATTTCTTCCTGCATATCCGGTGATCTCGAAGTGATCGCCACCACCGCATCCTGTTCGGGAATAACGATGATGAACTGGCCAAATGCGCCATCGGCCCGGAAGGCATTGTGACGGCATCGCCAGAACTGGTAACCATATCCCTGCTGCCAGTCGCTTGAGGCCTTTTCTGCGTCGGTAAGCTCCGGCGCCTGGTCGATATGTTTTGCTGTGGCTTCTTCAATCCAGGCTGCAGGTATAATCTGTTCCCCATTCCATTTCCCTTTCTGCAGGTAAAGTTGTCCGAATTTGGCCATGTCCTCCGTCTTTAACCTGAGTCCCCATCCTCCGGTATTGATCCCCATGGGATCCACTTCCCAGTCCATCCCCTCAATGCCCAGCGGATCGAACAGCCTGGGCTTGAGGTAATCGACCACCTTTGCGCCGGTCACTTCCTGGACAATTGCAGATAACATGTAGGTAGCCAGGGAATTGTACCTGAAGGTCGAGCCGGGTTCATCCATGATGGGTGCGGACAAAAAGCTTTTTATCCAGTTATCGGTGCCGACAGCGGTCCATGTAGGTTCCGGATCCTGCCCGGTGGACATGGTTAACAGGTCTTTTATGGTCATTTCTTCAAGATAGGGGCTCACCGTATCGGGAAGGTATTCAGGGAAAAATGATATGATCTTGTCATCTACCGTGATCAGGTTCTCGGTCACGGCAAAACCCACAGCCGTAGAGGTGAAACTTTTACTGGTAGAATAAAGGATATGCAACAGGTCGTTTGCGAATGGCTCCCACCATCCTTCGGCGATCACTTTACCGTGCCGTATAACCATAAAACTGTGAAATTCCTGCCGGCTGGTGTCTGCTGCCTCCAGGAAACTGAGTATCCCTTCCGACGAAATCCCTTCGGCTTCAGGAGTGCTGCGGGGGAGTATCCTGGATGTTTTCTGCTCTGTACATCCGATAAGTATCAGGCATAACAGGCCAATAAAAAGTGTTTTTCTGTGTTTCATTTTTTTTACTATTAATTAATGATGATTTTTTTCAGGACCGGTTTCTTGAATAATGAACCATGCATCCTTCTCAAGAACATGTTTCAGGATGCATTTTTCTCCTGCAGTGGCAACAATTTTGAAATAGTCTGATGCGGGCCATTCAGGGTTGAGGTCTTCCTGGTACCAGCGGTCAAGGATCTCCTTTATCTCGTAACGCTGATCATTCCAGTAAAAGCAAATCGGATATTCATCGGCTCTATAACCTGAATAACAATCTACTATTATGGGAACGAATTCTTCCAAATTCAACGTTTATAAAACCATAAATTACCTTTAAGGCAATTTTGGATACTGGTATTATCTGTAAATTTAGTGTTTATGCTGGAATTATGGCTTTCCGGGTTTTTCATACCCGGCATTTGCCGAATCAAGCACCAGCACCCAGTCATTTCCCCTGCCTCCTGCAGGGGGATTGAACTCTTTAATTCCTTTTCCGGGAATGGTCCCTATCTCTGTCGCAGCACCACTTCGCGGATCATACCACCAGGCTTTTACCTGGTCAGTTCCCAGCAGGTTAAGGTCTATCTGTGCAGGCGATCCTGCCGGAATATAGATTAGTGCATAATCCTTCCCCCTGGAAGCGACAATATAATCGTCCTCTGTCATATGTTTGTTTAATACCAGGTCCTGGAAAGGTTCCCTGCTCAGGTAGTCCCGTGATTCGATCAGCCTCCTGAGATAGATCAGCTGCGAGGCACCCGGAAGATCGAGTACATCATACCAGTAATGCCGGGCCCAACTAATCGGTTCCCTGCCGGGGGTAAGGAACTGCCAGATGGGGTGGCAGCCATAGGTGGTCCCGTGGCCACCGGTTAAAACACCCCAGTAAATGGCTTTCCGGATATCATACTCATTGAACCATCCGCGGATCTCCGGCTGCCAGCCCACCGGGTGGTCTTCGTAGCGGGGTTCTCCGTCAATGCAGGGTTTAACAGGATTCCTGGCATAATCGGGAACCATTAGTTTCTGGTAGATCGAATAGCTTCGCTGGCCATGGCCGGTCTGCATCATATTGAAATCGAGCCAGTCGCTGTTATGGAACCATTCCGATGAGCTGTGCTCTCCCCATGGGTGATAGGTCATCAGGTGGTTCGGGTCGGCCGACTTGATCCCTTTGCCCAGGGCTTCCCATACGGGGAAGTTTTCTCCGCCACCCGACCGGTCACCGCCATTGATCCAGATAATATTGGGGAAATCTTTGTAACGCTCCCCCAGCCATTTCCCGTAAGCATATGCATTTTCCGGATTGAATATCTCCGGTCCGATGCCCCACCTGTATTTATCGACCTTATCTCCCCAGGTAGGAAGCAACCCGATAAACAATCCTTTTTCGGCTGCTTTTTGGATCACCCAGTCGATGTGCCTGAAATAGTTTTCATCGGGTTGAAGCGGATCGTTACCGGTCAGGGGTTTGTCCCCATTCATATTGGGAGTGTTCAATCCATCATGTTCCGCCAGTATCACTGCCTGTATGACGGTAAATCCCTTCGAACGGCGGTTCTCCAGGTATTTTTCAGTCTCCTCCCTGGTGAGCCGATGAAACAATTCCCAACCGGTATCCCCGAGATAAAAGAAGGGGGTTCCATCTTCGAATATAAGGAACCGGTTATTATCCGAGACGATCAGCCTGCCGTGATCAAGGTCAACAGAAGGACCGGACCATTGCCCGGCCTGACAATAGACGGATTGTGCCAGAATAGCGAATAATAATAAGGATAAAATAGTTCTCATGGCTTCTAATCTTTCAGGGTTTGTTCATCGGGTTGATTATTCGTTCCGTATTTCTCAAACCAGTATTGTAAATATAATGAGGTGCGCATATAGTTTGATGGTTTGGATGAGGTTCCGTGGAATTCTTCATTGAACCGGATCATGGCTGTAGGTACTTTCCTGAATTTCAATGCCTGGTAAAATTCTTCGGTTTGAGATATGGGGGTACGAAGGTCTTTGACCCCTGTCATAAGCAGGGTGGGGGTTGTGACATTGCCGACGTACATCAGGGGCGACCGGCGAAGATGCTCCTTCGGATCTTCCCATGGCATCTTCTCGAAGTTCCGGTACCAGTACACGCCATCGGTAGTGCCCACAAAGGAGATCCAGTCGATGACCGGGTAGTTAACCGATGCTGCAGCAAACCTGCTGGTATGCCCGACAATCCAGGAGGTTAACACACCTCCGCCGCTGCCACCGTAAACAAACAGGTTCTCTTCATCAATATATCCCTTTTTGATTACCTCGTCCACTCCGTTCATCAGGTCATCAAAGTCCTTGTTCGGGTAGTCGTTCTTGATCAGGTTGCCGAATTCACTTCCATAACCGGCTGATCCCCTGGGATTTGTATAAAGCACAACATAGCCTTTGGCTGCGTGGACCTGCCATCCGAAGTTGAATCCGACGCCATACATCCCATGTGGTCCGCCATGGATGGTTAATATCAGGGGATATTTTTTCGCGGGATCAAAACCGGGAGGTTTAATGATCCATCCCTGGATATCGAGGTCATCAGTCGATTTGTACCCTATCTCTTCCATCTCTCCAAGCGTGATCCGCGACAAAACATCATCGTTCACAGAGGTCAGTTTTTTAATTTCCGGTTTGCTTACATTGAAGGTTATTACATCTCCAGGCAGTGTTGGATCGGCTATCGTTCCTGCTGCTAAACCGCCTTTGCTGATCGAGCTTGCCGACAGCATATGGTTGCCGGAAGTAATCTGTTTGACGGATCCTTTGACCGGGATGAAATACACATTACCGGTCCCTTTTTCCCTCACGTTCACGTAAACTCCTGAATTGTCCTCTGCCCATTTCAGGATGCCCGCATTCCGGTCGAAGTCTGATGCGACCTGATGTGAACCGCTGCCATCAAGGTTCATCACATAAAACTTTGAATTGATGTATGTGTCGTCGGTAAAGTCGTACCCACGGTAAGCTACCATCCTATTATCGGGCGAAACAACCGGACTTGAATCCGGACCTTTTCTATCGGTCAGCTGGATTATTTCTCCGCTCGCAACATTAACTGAATAAATTTCCGATTCCCGGTAGGCATATTCAGCTTCCTCTATCCTCAGGCTCGAAAAGAGGATATTCCTGCTATCTCTTGTCCATGAATATCCACCGCTTCCATGGTCCCAGTTGCCTTCGGTCAGCTGTCTGGCAGTTCCCCCTTCTGCAGGCACGATGAAAATATGATCGTATCCCTCTTTCAGGAATCCCTGCCGATCGCGCCGGTAAACCAGGTCTTCCACAATTCTTGGGCTCTCGGTCCATTTAGCATCCTTTGGTTTGGCCGGCATCTTAATATCCCATGATTTTTTTTCGGGAATGATCATAACAAAGGAAATATATTTCCCGTCGGGCGACCATTGAATATTCCCCGGGTTTTCATCGAGGCGTGTGATTTGGGTTGCCGGTCCATCAAGGTCCATGTATTTTACAAAGACCTGTGATCCGTGAGGTTCACCTTCTTTTACAAAAGCTACTTTTTTACCATCGGGTGACCAGGTGGGACTGCCACCATTCATTAAAAAGCGGTTATTTTTACCGTCTGCTTCCATGATCCAGAGATCAGATTCGGTGCGGTCTTCGTATTTATTGATCCAGCGGCGGGTATATATGATCTGGCTGCCGTCGGGTGAGACCTGGGGAGAGGAAACGAACTCCATATTAAAATAATCTTCAAGTTGAAGCGTGGTGATTTTTTCGGATTGGGCATTAGCAGCGCAGGTAAAAAGGATTTCCAATCCAAGGAGAACCATTAATTTTCTGAACATGATAGTATAGGCTAGGTTAATTATTAATAATGTATCAATCACAATTTAGTGAAATGAATTGAGAAAGAGAAGACAGAATACAAAAGTCAGAAGACAGAAGGTTGTAGAATTCAGAATATAACCCTAATGAGAATAGGAAATTGATATTACGGTATTGCGGGTGAATGTTGGAATAACAATAAGTCCATCCTCA
>CAYZEZ010000070.1:0-18449 GCA_964477295.1 uncultured Bacteroides sp.
GAAGAGAGTTGGCGTCGCTTTCTGTGGGAATTTTAGGATTTGGTAATATTGGCATGGCCCTTACAAATTATAAGGGATTCTACAAGTATATGATCAAGATTGTGGCAGCCTTTGATATTGATCCCGCCAAATACAAGAAAAAAAGTGTTATTCCGGTTTACCCGATGGTGAAATTGAATGAGATTATCTCTTCCCTGGAGGTTAAAACCGCAATTGTTACGGTACCGGGGCAGGTTGCACAGGAAGTCTGTTCGCAATTGGTAGAGTCGGGTATCATAGGAATACTGAACTTTTCTCCTACTATTCTGAAGGCACCCCAGCATGTTTTGATCCACAACATTCAGATTGGGAATGCACTGGAAAGTTTGATTTACCATACAATTAGTACCGATAATAAAACCCTGTAAATGATACGGCCGTAAGCAGAAGGCAGTTAATCCTTTCTCATTGGCCGGAGATCACACTACCGATTAATCTTACAAACAGGATTTCAGGTTATACCCGGTAGCAAATACCTCTCATTTCATGACTATCTGTATTTTTCTAACTTTGCGGATTGATTGTCAGAGACCATGAAGGATGCGGGAAATACATATCTTATCGAGATAAAAGGATTGGTACAGGGTGTTGGATTCAGGCCTTTTATTTACAGGCTGTCAAAGCAATACAGGCTAACCGGTTGGGTTGCTAACACCAATGAAGGGGTAAAGGTTAGTATTCAAGCGGATCCTGATACCCTGACTGAATATCTGGAGGCAATAAGGAGGGATGCTCCCCCCGCTTCAGGTATTTTTTCTATTCAATATAAACTGGTAACCAGTGAAGAATTCTCAGGATTTGAAATCCATGAGAGCCAGGACAACTCGGACGAGGTAACTGAAATCTCACCTGATATAGCAGTGTGTGAAGATTGTCTGCGTGATATTCAAACACAACCCCACAGGATCAATTATCCTTTTTTGAATTGCACCCACTGCGGCCCCCGGTTCACTATTATAAATAATCTTCCATATGACAGGAATAATACGACCATGGCTCCGTTTACCATGTGCAAGGATTGCCGGTCGGAGTATGAAGACGTAATGGACAGACGATTTCATGCTCAACCGGTAGCATGCAATGCCTGTGGCCCGTCCTACCGGTTTTTATCGGGTGATGAAGAAATAACCGGGCTCGATCAGATTCTTGACAGGATCTCTCATACTATTAATGCAGGAGGGACTGTTTCAATTAAGGGTATGGGTGGATACTTTCTGGCTTGCGATGCCACACAAGAATCTGCAGTAGACAGGCTACGAAAGCTGAAGCATCGCGAAGGGAAGCCATTTGCCGTAATGTTCAGGGACCTCGATTCAGCCAGGGAGTATGCGGTTCTTACTTCCGAAGAGGAAAAACTTTTAGAATCATGGCGCCGCCCGGTTGTTATTCTGAAAGAAAAAAGAAATCTGGCTCCGGGAGTAAGCAATGGCCTGAAAACTATCGGATCGATGCTACCCTATATGCCATTCCACTACCTGTTATTTGAGAAGATAAGTACTCAGGTAATTGTGATGACAAGCGGTAATATCTCGGAAGAACCGATCATTATTGATGATAATGTAGCGCTGGAGGTTTTCAATCCACGGGTGGATGCTGTTCTATCATACAATCGCGAAATTTATAACCGGACAGACGATTCTGTATTGATGATGGTGAATGAGATCCCCAGGATGATAAGGAGGTCCAGGGGGTATGTACCCAATCCGGTACAGACCGGTTTTGATGCAGAAGGAATTTTGGCTGCAGGAGCTGAACTGGTAAATTGCTTTTGCCTTGGCAAAGCAAAAACCGCTATTTTGAGTCAGCATATCGGAGACTTGAAAAACTATGAAACCTATGCTTTTTACCAGGAATCCATTGACCGGTTTAAAAAAATTTTCCGGTTGAATCCTGAGTGGGTAGCATACGATTTACATCCCGATTATCTTTCCACACAGTATGCCAGGCAAACCGGACTGAAGGGTATTGCTATACAACACCACCATGCCCATATTGCCTCTGCCATGGCTGAGCATGGACTGGATGAACAGGTGATCGGGGTAAGTTTTGATGGAACCGGTCTTGGGGATGACGGTCAGATTTGGGGGGGCGAATTTTTGGTCGCTGATATGAATAACTTTCAACGGTTCACACATTTCGATTACTTACCTATGCCGGGCGGGGACAAAGTGACCAGCGAACCATGGCGAATGGCATTGTCCTATTTATACAGAGCATTTGGAGAGGATTGCCTTAATACTGGTCTCCCATTCCTTGAGCGGATTGAAGAGAACCGGATCAATGCCATCTGCCAGATGCTGGATAATAATGTGAATTCTCCCCTTACATCAAGTGCAGGCCGGCTGTTTGATGCAGTCTCGGCGCTACTTAATATTTGTACTCAGGCTGAATTTCATGCCGAAGCGCCCATGCGACTGGAAAATGCCATATCGTACGCCATCACTGCCAGGTATGAAGTGGAAATAAATGATGTAATTGATTTTATTCCTGCAATCAGGATGATAACAGATGATCTTAAAAAGAAGGTTTCAACCGGGACCATTTCAGCCAAATTTCACAACACCATTCTGTTTGTTGTGGAGAAGGTCGTTTCAGAAATGAAGCATGCGACAGGTTTGAATAAGGTAGTCCTGACCGGTGGCACTTTCCAGAACCGGTACCTGCTTGGCAACCTTGAAAAGATATTATCCAAGGACGGATTTCAGGTTTATACCCAAAACAAAATCCCCGCCAATGACGGGGGAATTGCATTAGGACAATTGGCCATTGCCGCTAAGAGAAGAAAGCTGGGATTGATTTAAGAATAACGAATAACGAATTATGAATTATGAAGTATAAACTCACATTCCGGTTGCCGGTTGCCGACTCTTACTACTGGTGACCGTAGCCTGAGCTGGTAATGTATTTCTCCAGGTCCTTGATATGAATATCCTGCTCGTATATGATCTGGTTTACAATATCGCCAATGGACAGAATTCCTGTGATCTTATTATGATCCAGTACGGGTAAGTGACGAACATGACGGTCGGTCATCACAGCCATACAGTCAAAAGTAGTCATATCTGGCTTAACAGTATAAAGATCGGAAGTCATGATATCTTTCACTATTGATTCCTTAGATGTGAATCCGTGAAGAGCCACCTTCCTGGCATAGTCCCTTTCGGAAAACATACCTATCAATCCACCATCATCATCAATTACCATCAGGCAGCCAATTTGCTTCTCAGCCATTATTTCAAGTGCCTTGAATACGGTTTCACTGGGATTTATGGTATAATATTCATGCCCTTTTTTGTCTAAAATTTGCTTCACTGTCGTCATGGTTTCTCTTTTATATTATTATGAATTCATTTTATGATCCTATCAATTACCGATGGTAAGATTGTCAGCTAAGGCCGCAAAATAGGAAAAAAAGAAAAATTTGCAAAGCCGGTAATCAAATTACAACAAATCATTGAATTTATAATCAATTAACGAATAATATTTAATGCTCTGCAATAGTAAGAATTAATTATTGAGTATGTTTTTATTGTGAAATTTTGAACAATAAATCATAAAAACAGATTAATGATGTTCAAAACACGAAATATAATGTGAACTTTGGAATTACATAATTGGTTACGAATCCTGGTTATCCTATTTTTCCGGACAGAAAATATATCAGATAGAACTAATTTAAACAGTCAATTTGAATTAACCTGTTAATACCTTTTTTAATTTTGTTCCGGTTTCATTTTTTAACCTCATAATGATCCATTCCCATGCACGAATTTTCCATCGCCATGAATGTAGTTGATATTGCTACTGAATATGCCATAAAGGAACAGGCCAAAGAAGTTCGTGAAATTGAAATTGAAGTAGGCGTATTCTCGGGGGTGGTGGTTGATGCCCTTGAATTTGCTATGGAATCTGCAGTTAAGGGAACGATTCTGGAAAATGCGGTTTGCAAAATAGTCACTGTGCAGGGCAAAGTCCGGTGCACTGAATGCAGGAATGAATATGAGACAGATAACCTGTTTGAAATTTGCCCGAAATGTAAAACATGTGCTCCGGATATTATTCAGGGCAGGGAATTAAGAGTAAAATCCCTGATCGTTGATTAGGTTGTCAAACAACCTTTGCTTTGAAACTGGTGTCATTTCACGGCAGGATTTTCATAATTGTCATTCCATACTTGTTCAGGAATCTACTGATATGTAATGAGATGCTGAAATTATTTCAGCATGACTGCATGATGTTTCTGCCTTGAAATAAAACCAGGATAATTATTGTTATTATCTTTGCTTAAAATAATTTTAGGAATATGTGTGACACCTGTGGATGCGGCCAGCCGGGAAATGAAGTCAGGATATCGAAACCTGGAAATGAGATGAAGGAACATAGTCATGCTCACGATCATTCCCACCCTCACGACCATGACCACGACCATGACCACGACCACGACCATGACCATGACCACGACCACAACCATGACCACAACCATGACCATGACCACCCTCATCACGGACCGGCCAGGGTTAATGTTGAGGAGGATATCCTGGGAAGGAATAATTTACTGGCCCAGCGCAACCGTGGTTATTTTGAGGCCAAAAACATTGAAGTGTATAACCTGGTGAGTTCACCCGGTTCCGGTAAGACAAGCTTATTGGAAAGGACGATCAAAGAATTGGGTAAAAACCAGAAATTCTATATTGTTGAAGGTGATCAGCAAACATTGAATGATGCAGAGCGGATAAAAAAGGCCGGGGCACCGGTTGTCCAGGTAAACACCGGTCAGGGCTGCCATCTTGATGCCGACATGGTAAACAGGGCGATGAAGGAACTGGACCTTACCGATCATTCCATCCTGATGATTGAAAATGTCGGTAACCTGGTTTGTCCCGCCATGTTCGACCTGGGAGAATCGAAACGGGTTGTTATCATCAGTGTAACGGAAGGGGATGACAAGCCGCAGAAATATCCTTACATGTTTCAGACTTCAGATTTATGCATCATTAATAAAATAGATCTGTTGCCTTACGTTGATTTTGATCTTGCAAAAGCAAAGGAATATGCCCTGCAGGTTAATCACCACCTCTCCTTTATGGAGCTGTCCGTAAAAACAGGGGAGGGCATGGAACTGTGGTATGATTATGTGAATCGTAAATCGTGAATCGAGGATAAGGGGTTAAGGATCCAAGGGGTCAAGGAGCTGAGGGGTATTTGGAAATTGAGTTTTGTTCAGGACATTCCATTTTTCTTCTGACTTCTGATTTCTATTCCAGCTCGAACGGAGTAACCTGATAGACATAATAATTGAGCCAGTTGGTGAACAGAAGGTTCGCATGGCTTCTCCATTTTACCTCAGGATCCATCACAGGATTATCATCTGGAAAATAATTTTCAGGTAATCCTGTGTTTAGGCCCTTTTTCCTATCGCGCAGGTATTCCTCCTTCAGGGTATTCGGATCATATTCCGAATGACCGGTCACGAATATTCGTTTCCCGTCTTTTGAACCAACAATGTATACTCCTGCCTCATCGGATTCCGAAATGAGTTCTATTTCCTCTGTCTTCAATACATCTTCCCTTAGTATTTCTGTATACCGGGAATGAGGGGCAGGGAAGCTGTCATCAAATCCCCTGACCAGGGGTATCTTTCTGTTGATAACCCTGTGATAAAAGACACCGAACAATTTTTTTGGTAAGGTATATTTTGGAATGCCATAGAAATGGTATAATGCAGCCTGGGCGCCCCAACATATATACAGTGTTGATGTTACATTTTCAGATGCCCAATCCATGATTTCCTGTAATTCTTTCCAGTAATGAACATCTTCAAAATCAATCAGTTCCACCGGTGCTCCGGTGATAATCATTCCGTCATATCTCTTTTTCCTGATTTCATCGAAGGTTTTATAGAATGATTTCAGATGGTCCGTGGGAGTATTTTTGGGTGTATGTGTTTTAGGATAGATCAGGTCAATCTCGATCTGAAGCGGTGTGTTCGATAAGAGACGCAGGATATGGGTTTCCGTTGTCTGCTTTACGGGCATTATATTAAGGATTACGATATGCTGCGGACGGATGTCCTGGTGAACAGCTCTTGACTGGTCCATGACAAATATATTTTCGTCGCGTAAAACCGATGCTGCCGGCAGGTTATCAGGTATATTGATGGGCATTTTCAGAAATTTACAAGCCTTTAAATTAATCCTTTTATTTAACTTTTAAATAAGCACTCAAGAGATCTTCCTTAATATCTTCAATATTTTCAATGCCAACGGAAATCCTTAACATTGAAGGTTCTACACCCGAGGCCATTTGCTCTTCGGCTGAAAGTTGTTCATGGGTAGTTGATGCCGGATGAATGATCAATGTTTTTGCATCCCCCACATTGGCAAGGTGACTGATTAACGTAACATTACCAACCAGTTGTTCGGCAACCTTATCTCCGCCTTTAACATTAAAAGTCAGGACGCCCCCGAATCCGTTCCTGAGGTATTTTTTTGCCATTTGATGATAAGGGCTATCCGGCAAGCCAGGATAATTAACCTGTTCAACCCAATCCTGAAGCTGCAGCCATGTGGCCAGTTCAAGCGCATTGTCGGTATGCCTCTGTACCCGCAGCGATAATGTTTCCAATCCCTGAAGGAAGAGAAATGCATTAAACGGACTCATGGCACTTCCATAATCCCGCAATCCTTCGACACGGGCACGGATGATAAATGCGATATTTCCAAACGGTCCGCCTTCTCCAAAAACTTCCCAGAACTTCAACCCATGATATCCATCGGATGGTTCTGTAAATTGAGGGAATTTGCCATTGGCCCAATTGAAATTACCTCCGTCAACAATGACTCCACCAATGCTGGTACCATGCCCGCCTATCCATTTTGTGGCAGATTGTACAATAATGTTGGCACCATGTTCGATGGGGCGGCATAAATATCCTGCACCTGCAAAGGTATTATCCACGATCAATGGTATCTGATGTTTCTGCGCCAATTTTGCAAATGCCCCCAAATCCGGAATATTAAACTTTGGATTGCCGATAGTTTCTAAATAGATCCCCTTTGTCCTTTCATCGATAAATTCCTCAAATTCTGCCGGATCATCACCGTTTACAAATCTCACATCCATACCCAGTCTCTTAAACTGAACTTTGAACTGGTTGTAAGTGCCACCATACAAATAGGATGTGGATACCAGATTATCTCCTGACTCCATAATATTTGAAAGGGCCAGAAACTGTGCTGCCTGCCCGGAGGATGTCGCCAGGGCTGCAACGCCACCTTCTAATGCTGCAATCCTTTTTTCAAATACATCGGTTGTAGGATTCATTATCCGCGTATAGATATTCCCAAACTCTTTCAACTTGAAAAGATTGGCCGCATGTGTGGAATCATTAAATAAATAACTTGTGGTCTGATAAATGGGGACAGCCCTGGCATTGGTCGCAGGATCAACTTCCTGTCCGGCATGGAGCTGTAATGTTTCAAATCGATAATTGTCTGACATAATTGTATTTTTTTAGTGAATCATGGATCGAGTGTGTGGGTTTGAGCGTGGATGGAAGGGAAGAGCAGGGATCGAATCAAAGAATGAATCGACACAGGTAAATTTTCATGATGATTACATTGAATATACCTGTAGCGAATAGCCTTATATATGTGGTTAATTCATGTTGTACTTAATTTATATTTACCATTAACATGGCCAGGATTTGGCACCGTTTACCTCTTTGCGGGTAAGGTTGCCAGAGGATCAGAGAGCCTGTTCTCTCACCTCATTCTTTATAAATCAACTACATCTTTGAGCGGTAATTGAACGTAACGCAAATTAAGATATTAAATTCCGCAACACCAAATTTTGGAATATTTTTTATCAAATTGTGTTGTTTTAATTATTTATTACCTTCCCATCGTATCGGAAACAATTTAATCCTTCGTTTTCTTTTACTCAAGGATAGCTTTTTGTGAGATTCATATAATATTAACTGAATTGAAAAATACAGATAGAATGTGTTTGTAAATATATTAATAAGTAATCATATGATACATATAATACTTTTTTCTTAATTTTAGAGAGTGTTTAATTAAAGATTATAATCAAAAACTGACAAATACTTAATTAAGATCATGTATATAAAGACGAATCCTGTTTACACTTTAAGTGTTGCTTCCCGATTATCTGATATCCCCATTCACTCAATAAGGCAATATATAGAAAAGGGATTGATCATACCCTATAAAAAAGATACCAGCCGGCATTTGTTTTCCGATGTTGATATTGTCCGTTTAAAAAAAATCCGCACTCAACTGGATGAACAGGGATTAAATGTCGCTGGAATCAAATCTCTTTTGGCTTTGATTCCTTGTTGGGCAATCCGGTCATGTCCGGTGGGTGAGCGATCAAATTGTGAGGCGTATAATTCAATATCCCAACCTTGTTGGGAAGCCTCTGAAAAAGGACCTGAATGCAGGAATATCAATTGCAGGGAGTGTGAAGTTTACTCCATCCTGGAAGAAAATTTGGACATGAAGGTTTTGTTGAAGGGGTTTCTCATATAAAATATAGACAATCGATTAGTTGAATCCCGCGAGTGCATTGGCTTCGCCGTCCACCAGCTGGGGGATTCCCGTAGCTTGCTGCGGGATTAGCGAGCGCAATTAAAAATTTATTTAGCGTGCTAATTTAAATATAACTGTTAACCAGGCACCTTGTGCCAAGTAACTAGTAACTAGCAATTTAAATTAATATAAACCAGGAAATATTCTGAAGAATTGAAAAGAAATGAATAAGTTGGATAAACTGAAATCAATATTGAGTAGTTATACTTCAGCTGTAATAGCATTTTCAGGCGGAGTAGATAGTACATTTTTAGCCCGGATTGCAAAAGAAAGCATTGATGGCAGGCTTTTACTTGTTACGGCAACCTCCTCAACATATCCGTTTTATGAACTGGATGATGCAAAAAAAATTGCTGCATTATTAAGAATAGAGCATAGAATTATTGTTTCAGAGGAAATCGAGATACCTGGATTTTCAAATAATCCTCCCGACAGATGTTATTATTGTAAAAGTGAACTTTTCAAAAAAATCAAATACATTGCTGAGAAGGAAAATTATGATATCGTATTTGACGGGAGTAATGCAGATGATTTGGATGATTATCGGCCTGGGAGAAAAGCACTTAAAGAAAATGGGATATTATCACCTCTTGTTAAGGTTGGTTTAAATAAAGAGGAGATTAGAGAATTTTCCAGGGAACTTAAATTGCCAACTGCCGATAAACCGGCATATGCATGTATGGCTTCACGATTTCCTTATGGAGAGCACATAACAAAAGAAAAGCTCAACAGGGTTGCAAGCGTGGAAAAAGAGACTAGGAATCTGGGTTTTAAAATCTTCAGAGTACGGAATCATGAGAATCTGGCCCGGTTAGAATTCGATCTTAAAGAAATGGATATGGCATGGAACCTTAGAACTGAATTAATAGCAATATGTGAGAATGCCGGCTTTAATTTTGTCACAATTGATTTAAAGGGATATAAAACGGGATCAATGAATATAATGCTAAGAAAAAATAAATCTGATATCAGGTAATAATTGAAACATCAGCTTCATGATGAATATTCCAAAGGACTTAAGATACAATAATTGCGAATCGTGTTCAACAAAAAAGCTCCCATTATTAATATTATCGAAATCAGAATTAACATTAATAAATTAAGACCGTTATTCAGTTAAGTACAGGTCTGGAATAATTATTCCTGAACAGGGGACATCCGCAACATAATTTATCTCACTGGTAGAAACAATGGGAAACAATTTATCGAGGGTAACTATAACCACAATCCGATTCTTATCCCGTTAATTGGTATTTCTATTATATTAAACTAATTTGCCTTAAACTAAATCTATTTACTGATGGAAACAAAAAAAATTCTGATTATCGATGATGATGAAGATATTAGAAGATCTTTCCAGGTTACCCTGGAAAGCAAGAACTATGAAATAGATACAGCATCCAACACGATCAGTGGAATGGAAAAAATTAAAAATAAAAAGCCTGATCTATTGATTCTGGACGTAATGATGGATACTGATCTGGAAGGTCATCGATTTGCCCATACAATAAAAAGTGATCCCGATTTAAGAGATATTCCAATTTTGGTAATTACAGGGATGCTGGATAATATTGGTGTAAATATCAGGGACGCATTTAATGAATTGGATGCTTTGCCATCCGTATATTTTATGGAAAAACCTATTGACCAGGAGGAATTATTAACGAAAATTAAAAAAATTATTTAGTTCAATTCTTTAATCCAGGTAGCCAGAAAAGCAGAAAAAAATGAATTGCCAGGTAAATCGAATACTTAAATGCATCAGCTGAACGGTTTTTGATTATACATTGACAATTTATAATATACTGACTCACCTAATTACTTTTTGGAAGGTATTCATCCCCGGGTTATAATATATTTCTGGAAATAGAGGCTACAGGTAGATTCAGTGAAATTCTTCAACTGTAAAAATGCTGCAAGGATGTTTCTCAGGGCGTTACCGTTAATATTGTGCTAAGATCACAAAAAATGAATTATCGTTCATTTGAGTTTTTTCCTGATTACATGATCGCAGACCAATCAGGTTGGCGCACTTTGAGTAATTTATTTCAATCTATACTTCACTAAAAATAATTTCAACGAATCTTACTTATTAATTTCTGTAAAATGAAATCAAGAGATAACAAGTTAATTCAATTTTCTTCATGGTTGATAAAGCTTAGATGGATTGGTGTAATATGTATTATCCTGGTTACTGTCTTTTCAAGCAGAATACTGGGCATCAGTGTCAAAGAGTTCAATCTTTATGCAGTCTCCGGAGTACTTCTGATATTTAATCTCATCTATACATTAATCCTGAAAAAGATTATCCACCTGACCAATATCGATCAGAATATTAAGTACTTGATTAACTTTCAAATATCGATTGATTTTGTGGTCCTGACAATAATGCTGCATTATTCCGGAGGTATTGAAAATCCGTTTATCATTTACTATATTTTCCATATGATAATGGCCAGCATTATCTTATCGTCTTCAGAAAGCTTTTTACAGGTAACCTTTGCCCTTGTGCTGATAGGTTTACTCACTCTTTCCGAATATTCAGGATTTCTTCCACATTACAGCCTGAATGGATTCGTTTCCCATGAACTGTACAAAAGTGAATTATATCTCATTGGGACCGGTTTTATTTTTGTTACTACTTCGTATCTGGTAGTATATCTTACAAACCGGCTTGCAAAACAATCCAGGGAATATGAACAGGCATACTTAAAAGCAAATCAGGAGCTTGAAAGAAAAGATGCTATAAAAAATGAATATGTACTTCGTATAACACACGATATAAAAGCGCATCTTGCCGCCATTCAAAGTTGCCTGAGTGTTGTCGTACATAAAAAACAAGGAGCCGGAAAGAATAACGATGCAGAGTTTTTAGAACGTGCATATAACAGGACCAGGGTTCTAACAAGATTCATCCAAGATCTTTTGTATATCACAAAGTTGAAACTCATTGATAATGCAAAATCCGAAGAATTTTCAGTCAGAGATTCCATTCAAAAAATTGTTGAGGATGTTTTAGGCAGGGCAAAAGAAAAATCAGTCGGCCTTAAAATTGATATTGAGGAATCGATGGATAAAATATCCGCCATCAGGATTTCATTTGAAGAATTGATAACAAACTTATTAATTAACGCGATTAACTACTCCAGAGAAAAAAGTTTTGTGAATCTGAATGTTAAGAATCACAAGAAAGGAATGTTGGTTGAAATCATCGATCAGGGTATGGGAATACCAGGGGAAGAACAGGAGTTAATCTTTAATGAGTTTTACAGGGCGGGTAATGCCAAGGCAGCCAGTGCTGAGGGTACCGGGCTTGGCTTGTCGATTGCCAGGCAAATAGTACATAGTCACGGAGGTAAGATATGGGTAGAAAGTGAAGAAGGTAAGGGATCGAAATTTAGTTTTATCCTTCCTCAATAAATTCGTTTATTTATTTGTAATTAATTCAAGTTCCTGGATACTGGGCACTAGTTATAACATTAATATTCAATGACTTAATTGTTTTGCAGTTTTAAAATAGGTGTAATTGACTTAATCATAAGTGGCTGTTATTCAGACACCTGGTAACTAGCAACTTAGGTTAATTATTAAATGTTCGGTAAATTAAATTTACTATAAAACAATTCTGGTGATAAGTTACTATTCAATTTCACAATGCATTGTTTTTGAAAGCACTGTTACTATTATACAGGGAATATGGTTTAAGGTGAGGGCAATTATTTTCAGGATGCGCTTGTTGTTTAACAGGTTTTAAAAACGTCGCGCTGTCAGATTAAATTTTTCACCCTGGTTAATAACTCTTCCGGTTCCACGGGTTTGTCTAAATAAAAGACCAGAGGCAATGCCTGGTAATCATCAAATGCATCTTTGAAATCGATTCCAAGCTGGTTCACTATCCCTGTTATTACTAGGATTGGCATATTTATATACTCGGGTACTTTCTTAATCCTGATAGCAAAAGAATGACCTTCAAAAGTGGATTCCATCATCACATCAAGTATTAACAGATCAGGTAAAACAGAATTTAGTTTCTTTAAGCCATCCGATGTATTATTGGTAGTGTGGACCTCATAACCCGCAACTTCTAATGTCACCTGAAAAGCCCTGGTAATATCAGGATCATCATCTATGATAAGTATTTTTTTGTGATCATTCATATATGGTCATAAATTCAGTTAATTTATCTTACCCCTGAACCTGTTGATTTCCTGAAAATTATTATAGTCTTATCCTGATACCCGGTCCGAGAAGGAAGAAAAATTTTTGTCCTTTCAACAGGTATCCTCCCCCGAAATAGAGTGGGAATGTAAGCTTCACATCTTTTCTGGTAGGATACAGTGATCCAAGGATTACCAGGCCAATATCCCTGTCAGCATTGTTGTCACTGAAATTAAATGAATTCAGGGCCAGGAAACCCGCCCCTGCTTTATAAGGCCTTGGTGTGTTGATCTTTTCAGGATGATAAAAAGTGAACTGTGCAATCGCGGCTATGCTGATACCCGATAACTGGCCGAAACGGTCGTCTTCAGCGCCTTCATCCGGTTTCGAAACGGTTATCAATCCTGCCGGGAATGATACTTCAATATCAAAACTATATCTTTTTTGCAGAACCAGGTCGAATTCTCTGGTAAATCCCTCACCACCGTATTTATCCTTGTCATGGCTTAGCTTGATGTTAATGGTCGACCAGATATCGAGTCCATAGGTTTGCTTTCTCAAATACCTGTTCAGGTTGAAATGATCCAGGTTACAATCCTTATCAGAATAATACTCTGCCCTGGGTGAACTGGTACCCGGGCAAACTACGATGTCTTCAATGGATTTCAATTCAACCAACTCATTTTTTCTGTCCGTAATGGTGATATCCATATTCAGGTATTGCTTACCGTAAAGCATATCTTTCGAATCAATGATATTTCTATCGCTGTAAAAGATGATATCCTTAATGGTTTTATCAACAAGTATGGTTCCCTGCAGGTCACTTATGGGACGCTGAGTACCGTCGTAATTTATCTAAAAAAAATCGAATGGTCTTGGTTTCTGATATTCCTTTACAGAGAGGGATTGACCAGTGTTTATTCCATGGTTATATAAATTTAAAATCCTTTTTGATACCCCCATCGGGACATGGTACGTAAAATTTGCGACGGTTTCTGACCTCAACAAAGAATCGGCAGATACCTCCTCAAGTTCTTCGAATGCAAAATTTGCTTTTTGCAGGGCTAATCCTTCTATTTTCAGGTCGATCGTCTCACCGGGAAATACCGAAAGATTTTGAGACCAGTTGCCATCTCTGAGAATACTGATTCGTTCGATACTTGTCTTCGGTGTAATGCTGATATTGGTGATAAACATGGCCTGGTCACCGTCTTTAATATATAAGTATCCTTCCGACTCACGGTGATAATTATAGACCCTTAACCAGCACAGGACACGATTATTTGAGAGGGGATTCCTGGTAAATATCTCAGCAATAAGAGTTCCCCCGGGTTCTTCCTGGTTTTCTACACGGTACGTTTTACCAATATCAAGGAGCCGCGAATTGTCCATCTGGATTTCTATCCCCTGACGGCGTGTAGAATCGTCCAGGGTTACATCTCTTTTATCGATATTTAGGAACTGCAGGCGGCTCCGTTCGATATTGAAAGTATATTCTACAGGAGGAAGCTTATAGACCGGCTCCCCAAGGTCATTTAAGTCTGGCTGGAAAGTGGATAATTGTAAACGAATGGTTTTCCTTCCGAGTGCATTTGGCATAATATGGAGCTGTAACTGGTTAAAAGTCTTGGATATCCGGTAACTCATCCCGTCACAAACCTGCCAATCTGTATTGAAATTGACATTTTCAATATTGTTAGTTATCAATTCAAAGACTTTTCCCTCTCCAATAAACATAACATCGTTCAGCGGTGTAAGATTTACCCTTGTTGAGGTTACAGGAAAAAGGTTCAGCTCAATAAGTTTCGGATTTGCCGAACTGGTATCACTGATATTAAACAGGAATTTCAGAAACCTTGATTTATTGAGGTTTTTAAATTCAATTTTAAACCTGTAGAAAGAATTATTTATGAGCATTAATGAATCAATTATCGAATAATCACCTGATTGTAATAATTCGATGTAGCTGATCCCGTTAACTGCCGAAGGATAGAGGAGCACTTCACACACTTCATCCGGGATATCATAGTTAAAATACAGGTAATCAGTATTGTTCTGCTTAAGGTGATGCTCAAGCATCGAATAGGTATTGGTATCCACCCGTAGGATGATATCCTTAAAATATTGTGAGATATCTTGTGCTTTAACTGATACAGGTATAAATATAAACAGAATAACCAGCGCCCTTATCAGACTTTTAATTTTCATCCGCAAAAATAATTATGACGCAAAAATAATCTTTGCGTGTCGATATAAAAACGCATGTTTAATAAAATATGTATAAAATGACAACTATCAGTTTTATTCAGTGAAGCTTTTTTTACATTTGTTTATTGAGCAATATAATCTCAAATGCTTGCAAGAGAATTAGTTAATCCAAAAAGTATCGTTGTTGTAGGAGGATCGAATAACCTGCAAAAGGCTGGGGGGAAAGTCCTCTATAATTTAATCAACGGGACTTTCAAGGGTGATTTGGCTGTCATTAATCCAAAGGAGACCAGTGTGCAGGGTATCCGTTCTTATACAGATATGTCAGATCTGCCACAAACTGACCTGGCCATACTTGCCATTGCTTCAAAATATTGTGAAGACACTATTCATTATCTTGTTGAGCATAAGGGTACTAAAGGATTTATTATCCTGTCTGCGGGTTTCGCAGAGGAGGGCAGGGAAGGAGCAAAGATGGAAGAAGCCATCGCTGGCATCGTTGAAAAAGCAGGAGGCTCCCTGATCGGACCAAACTGTATTGGTGTGTTGAACCAAAACTATAAGGGGGTTTTTACAACTCCCATTCCGTTATTGGATTCCAAAGGATGTGATTTTATTTCAGGTTCAGGTGCAACTGCTGTATTCATAATGGAGGCGGGGATACCCAATGGCCTCAAATTTTCAAGTGTTTATTCGGTCGGAAACAGCGCTCAGACAGGGGTTGAAGAAGTTTTACAACACCTCGACGAAACGTTTGATCCGGCTGTCAGCTCAAGGGTAAAGATATTATACATTGAAAATATCGACAAGCCGGATTTGCTCCTGAAGCATGCTTCATCGCTCATAAGGAAAGGGTGTCGCATTGCTGCTATAAAAGCAGGAACATCGGAAGCGGGCAGCAGGGCAGCCTCTTCCCATACCGGTGCACTTGCCAGTTCGGATACTGCGGTAGATGCACTTCTCAGAAGAGCAGGTATTGTCAGGTGCTACTCAAGGGAGGAGCTAACCACAGTAGCATGTGTCTTCATGCATAAACCACTGACCGGTAAAAACTTTGCTATCATTACACATGCAGGGGGACCGGCAGTAATGCTCACCGATACACTCTCCGAAGCTGGTTTAAGGGTACCACGGATTAATTCTCCGGAGAAAAAAGAACTATTGGAAAAACTACACCCCGGATCCTCTGTCGCTAATCCGATTGATTTCCTGGCCACAGGAAATGCCGGTCAGCTGAAAGAGATAATAGAATATTGTGATCAATATTTTCATGAAATAGATGCCATGGTGGTCATCTTTGGCAGTCCTGGTTTATTCCCTGTAAATGAAGTGTATGAAGTCCTTTACAACAAAATGAAAACATGCAGGAAACCCATTTTTCCTGTACTTCCATCTGTCATTAACGCCAGTGGAGAGATAGCTGAATTTTTAGGCAGGGGGCAGATTAATTTTCCGGATGAGGTGGCCCTGGGCAGGGCATTGTCCAGGATAATATCAACTCCTCCACCCCTGACTGATCAGATCATTGTTCCTGATGTGGACCATAACAGGCTTGATTCCATAATGAACAATGCAAAGGAGGGATTCTTGTCACCTGACCTGGTAGGACAGGTTCTTGATTCCGCCGGTATTCCAAGGATTGCCGAGTGCTATGTGAAAGAGGAAGATGAGGCAGTATCCCAGTCAGAACAGATGGGTTTTCCTGTTGTCATGAAGGTGATCGGCCCGATACATAAGACCGATATCGGCGGGGTTGTTCTGGATATTCATTCAGGGGACGAGGTAGCCGGGGAATTCCGGCGAATGATAAAGCTACCCGGGGTGACCAGTATCTTAATACAGCCCATGATGAAAGGATTGGAACTATTTGCAGGGCTTAAACGGGAGCCAAAATTTGGCACCCTGGTTTTTTGTGGGCTGGGTGGTATTTTTGTAGAAGTGATGAAAGATGTATCCTCGGAATTGGCACCCCTGACTATGGATACGGCCCGGACCATGATCAGGCGATTAGGGGGCTATGAGATGCTGAGAGGTGCCAGGGGACAGAACCCGGTGAACGAAGAACAGTTTGCTGAAATATTAGTTAAATTATCTGCCCTGGCAACAGTATGTCCGGAAATAGAAGAGATGGACCTGAATCCGTTGATCGGTACGAAGGAGGGGATATGGGCCGTAGATGCAAGGGTTAAGATTGGCTTGAAAGAGTAATAAAGGGTTGAAAACCAGTCATTACGAGCTCTAATATGTCCGTTGGTTAAAACCAACGGCAAGTGAAACTAACTAAAACCAAATAATTACCATGGCAAAAGATACGCCCATACATTTTGAGACCGTTAAAAAATTAATCAAGGATCATCATTTACCTGATATTGGAAGAGCGAAGATCCGCGAGATTGTTAAACTGGTGAATGAAATTGAAAGCGCAACCGGTGAAAAATATATCCGGATGGAGATGGGAGTGCCGGGATTAAAACCTGCAGCTGTGGGCACAGAGGCCGAAATAGATGCACTGAAAAGAGGCGTTGCCTCTATCTATGCTAACATTGAGGGTATCCCGGAACTGAAACAAGAGATTTCCCGTTTTTGCAAATTATTCCTGGATATTGATGTAACGCCTAATGGTTGCCTGGCCACAGTTGGATCAATGCAGGGAAGCATGGCTGCCTTCATGGTGGTAAACAGGAATGACCAAACCCGCGAAGGAACCCTTTTCCTCGATCCGGGATTCCCGGTTCAGAAGCAGCAATGTCATGTGCTGGGACATAGCTACTATACCTTTGATGTGTATAATTACAGGGGGAAAAAATTACGGGAAAAAATGGAGGAGTACATGCGTACAGGCAAAGTCTCAAGCATATTGTACTCCAATCCGAATAATCCGTCATGGATTTGCTTTACTGACGAAGAGCTTCAAATAATTGGTGAGATGGCAACCCGTTATGACGCCGTCGTGATTGAGGATCTGGCCTATTTGGGTATGGATTTCAGAACCGACGTTTCAGTACCCGGAGAGCCTCCCTTCCAGCCAACCGTAGCAAAATATACAGACAACTACCTTTTACTGATCTCATGTTCAAAAACATTCAGCTATGCCGGACAGCGGATTGGTCTTATGGTTATCTCGGATAAATTGTTTTACAGGAGATACCCGGATCTGCTCAGGTATTTTTCTTCCGACATGTTTGGCTATGCAATGATTTTTGGTGCGTTGTATGCCTTATCAGCCGGTGCCAGTCATTCAGCCCAGTACGCTGTAACTGCCATTCTGAAAGCTGCCAACGAAGGTAAATTCAACATAGTGGATGAGGTAAGAGAGTATGAACAGCGGGCAAAGATAATGAAGGCTCTCTTTATTAAATATGGTTTTAAGATAGTTTATGACCTTGATGTTGATGTCCCTGTTGGCGATGGATTTTATTTCACTATTTCGTA
>CAYZEZ010000071.1:0-14008 GCA_964477295.1 uncultured Bacteroides sp.
GGCATATCGTGGTGAGGAAGACCTGGCATGTCATGCAGCAAGAGGAAGGACAGGCCGGACCGAAGTCATGTACCGGGAAGGAGGCCTGGTATATGTATACCTGATATATGGGATGTACTGGATGCTGAATATAGTAGCTTCCGGGGGTGATGATCCTCAGGCGGCACTTATCAGGGGGTTGGAGGGAGTGTCAGGACCGGGGCGGGTGTCAAAAAAGCTGGAGATCGACGGCTCATTTTACGGGCTTGACCTGGTAAGTTCCGATAAGCTATGGATCGAAGATCATTCGTTAATAACCCTCTATACCACTACTCAAAGGGTAGGTATTGATTATGCAGGAGAATGGAAAGACAAGCCCTGGAGATTTGTCATTGATATCTGATCGTCATCCTGAACTCGGGTCAGGATCTGATTGACAGTTGCTTAAGATCCGGATCCCGGGTACCCGGGAAGGAACGACCCTGGCAGTTCCTGACGAAGCACCACCAGTTAAAAAAACTTAAATAAATAACCAGTCTCGGTATTTTTGATTTTCTTTGTCCCAAATTTTGAATTCTCTCGATATGAGTAAGTTTCGCCTCATCGACCTCATCACCGGCTGGGTTCTTTTCCTGATAGCTTCCTTCGTTTATTTGTCGACCATTGAATCTACATCCAGCTTCTGGGATTGCGGCGAGTTTATTGCTGCATCTTTTAAACTGGAGGTCGGGCATCCGCCGGGGGCACCCTTATTCCTGCTGCTGGGCCGGTTATTTTCATTGTTTGCCGGCAGTGACGTGACTCAGGTGGCGAAAATGATCAATTCCCTCTCGGCGCTGGCCAGCGCTTTTACCATATTATTTCTTTTCTGGACGATTACTCACCTGGCGAAAAAGATACTCCCGCCCCACGATAAAATGTCATTGCGTGATATAATCACAGTCATTGGCAGTGGTGTTATCGGCGCATTGGCCTATACCTTTTCGGATACATTCTGGTTTTCTGCGGTTGAGGGGGAAGTGTACGGCACATCCAGTTTATTTACAGCAGCAGTTTTCTGGGCAATCCTGAAATGGGAAAATGTAGCGGACCAGAAGCATGCTAACCGATGGATCCTTCTCATTGCTTATCTTATGGGATTATCGATTGGTGTACACTTACTGAACCTGCTTGCCATCCCGGCGATAATTTTCGTTTACTATTTTAAGAAATATAAGGTAACCAGGAAGGGTATTATCTATTCCCTGATCCTGTCTGTGGTTTTACTGGCCGTCATGCTGTATATTATTATTCCAGGTATTCTTAAACTGGCCACTGTTTTTGAACTGATATTTGTAAACGGGATCGGTCTGCCATATAATTCCGGAGCGATAATTTTTGTATTCGCCCTGTTTGGGGGCTTAGCCTACCTGGTATATTATTCCGTAAAGAAAAAGAAAGTATTGCTGAATCAAATTGTTCTGGGCCTGGCAGTTATTGTGATAGGTTATATGTCATATGCCTCCATAATGATTCGCTCCTCGGCCAATCCGCCGATGGACCAGAACAACCCGGAAAGTGTTTTTTCTCTTCTCTCCTATCTGAACAGGGATCAGTATGGATCGAACCCCCTGTATCATGGAGAGTACTATAATGCACCTTATGTGGGTTCCGAGCCTGGGAAAAAGGTTTATTCCAGGGTTGACGGGAAATATGAGGTGACTTCCAGGAGGCCTAAGATCAAGTATGACGAAAGATTTACAACCATATTCCCGAGAATGTGGAGTCCTGAACCGCATCATATTGAAGCATACCAGAAATGGGGAAAGATAAAAGGCATCCCGTTGAATGTCAGGAACCGGTCAGGGGAAACTGAGGTACGGAGAAAACCCACTTTTGGGGAAAACCTGAGGTTCTTTGTCCGGTACCAGGTTGGCTATATGTATTTGCGTTATTTCATGTGGAACTTTGCCGGTCGGCAGAATGACCTGCAGGGGAATGGTGAATTCTTCAAGGGAAACTGGCTCAGCGGGATCAATTTTATCGACGAGCCCAGGGTGGGTCCGCAGGACAGGTTACCTGAATTTCTCGAGAAAAACAGGGCAAGGAATACCTATTATATGCTACCCCTGTTGCTTGGATTGGCCGGTTTGGTTTTTCACTTCAGAAAGAACCAGAAGGATGCATGGGTGGTGATGACGTTGTTTTTAATGACAGGGCTTGCTATTGTGGTATACCTGAATCAGAATCCGTATCAGCCACGCGAACGGGATTATGCCTATGCCGGTTCATTTTATGCTTTTAGTATATGGATAGGCCTCGGGGTAATGGCATTGATCAATATCCTCCGGAAAAAGATCCCGGGGATTATTCCGGGTGTGGCGGTTACCCTGGCCACCTTATATCTTGTTCCTGGCATAATGGCAAGGGAGAATTGGGATGATCATGACAGATCGGGGAGATATACTGCGAGGGATTTTGCCTGGAATTACCTGCAATCATGCGCGCCTGATGCAATTTTGTTTACCAATGGTGATAACGATACATTTCCTTTATGGTATATCCAGGAGGTAGAAGGTGTGCGGACCGATATCCGGGTTTGCAACCTGAGTTATCTGGGTGCAGAGTGGTATATCGATCAGATGGCAAGGAAGGAATATGAATCGGACCCTGTTCCGTTTGCAATGAACAAGGAGCAGTACCGGATGGGGAAGAGAGATGTTATATACCTTATTCCGCACGCAAAGATTGAATCCTACGTGGAATTGAAGGATGCTATGGACTTTGTCAGGAGTGAGGATCCCAGGACCAAAACCTATGCCGGTATCCGGGACCGGATAGATTATATACCGTCTAAAAAGTTTAAACTGACCGTTGATAGTACCAGAATAATGGAGACCGGAACAATAAGGGAAGAGCTGGCGGATAAAATGGTGAGTGAATTAAGGTGGCAGGTGGGGAGAGACAATATCAATAAAGCAGGTGTAATGGTATATGACCTGATAGATAACAATAACTGGGAGAGACCCATATATTTTGCCGTTACGGTTACCTCCGATCTTTATATGAATCTTTATGAGTATTTTCAGCTTCAGGGACTGGCATATCGCCTCGTCCCGATACACCAGGGAATGGTTGCAGGCATGCGCGGGAGTATTGATACGGAGATCATGTTCGAAAATATTATTAACAAATTCAGGTGGGGTGGAGTGGAGGATTCAACCGTTTACCTGGATGAGAATAATCTGCGGATGCTGTCAAACATGAGGAACAATATGGGCAGGCTGGCCGGTGAGCTGGTAAAGGAGGGGAAAACTGATTCGGCCAGGATCGTTCTGGACAGGTGTATGGAGCTGCTTCCTCATGAACGGGTAGGGTTTAATTACTTCCTTTTACCCGTTATTGAAAATTATTTTGCAATTGGTGATACTGAAAAAGCAACCCAACTCGTTATAAAACTGTCTGATGTTATAGAGGAGGAATTAAGATACTTCCTGAGAACTGACAGGGAGTTGATGGTTGATCAGGATTTTGAGAAACAGGTAAGGATGCATATTATGCAGGAATTGGTTAGATTTGCACAGGAAAGCAACCAGGATGATTTAGCAGCAAAACAGTTGGAATTATTTCAGGAATTAGTAAATTTATATTCCCTAAGCGGATAATAACATAGCAAATGTTTTTTGTAAGGACACCGGTATTATTGATGAAGATCTTCCCAGAGCTGATCTGGAGGCTGAAGGGACAACAGCGGGAGAATGATGATTGTGTTTACCTGACCTTTGATGATGGCCCTACTCCCGGTGTGACTACCTGGGTATTGGATCAGCTGCGCCAGTATGATGCCAGGGGTACTTTTTTCTGCCTGGGGAAAAATGTAGATAAGCACCCCGATCTTTACAGGCAGATAATTGATGAGGGCCATTCGGTGGGGAACCATACCTACAGCCACCTGAGAGGCTGGCAGACAAACAATACTGAATATTATAATGATATTCAGCTGGCCAACAACCTGATGTCGTCGACCCTGTTCAGGCCGCCTTATGGCAGTATCAAAACATCACAGATTAAAAATATTTCTGAAGAATACAATATTGTCATGTGGGACGTGTTGAGCCAGGACTACAGTCAGACCATTGCCCCACAAAAAGTATTATCCAATGTGCTGGACTCAGTGAAGGGGGGATCAATTGTCGTTTTCCACGACTCCTTAAAGGCGCAGCCCAACCTGAATTATGTTTTACCCCGAATGCTGAAAGAGCTGCATGGCAAATACGAGTTTCGAAAGATCGTGTAAAAAGGCCCCACCGAGTACTCGGGGGGCTTTTTTTTAGTATAATGTCATCCTGAGTTCATTCCAGGATCTCATCACCTACCGAAACAGTTCTTCATATTGATCGACCATCCTCTCCCACTGGTAATTTTCCTGGATCTCCTTCTTGTTATTCCTGGTCCACTGCTCCTTTTTGCTGATCCATTCATTTTCGTTGGTTAATATGCGGGCGATGTCATCAGCGCTTGAAAAATACATTCCATTATTATTCAAAACATACCTGTTGAACGGATTATCGTGTGCAATGATCATGGCCCCGGCGGCCATGGCTTCCAGAAGGGAAGGATTGGTCCCCCCGACAGAATGCCCATGGAAACAGGCTTTGCAGAAGTGGCGCAATGCATTTAAGGCCGGTTGATCATAAATTCCTTCCAGGAAAACAATTTTGTCCGATGAGTACTGCTTTTTCAGCCGGTGGGAATATACATTAATGATATTGCCGATGATCAGAAGCTTATGGGTGGTTCCGGAATTGTGGAATCCTTCAATAACAGTATGGATGTTGTTTTCAGGTTCAAGCCTGGCAATAACCAGAAAATAATCTTCCATTTCTGCATCAAATGAATCCAGAACATCGCTTTCCACACCAGCAACAGTATCCGCTCCATAAGGAATATAAACAGGCTCAATAGAATATTCCTTTATGAAATATTGCTGAATAAGGGGATGATCACATATCAATCCATGGGAAAACTTAACTGCAGTTCGTTCCGATTTCTTAATTAATCTTTGAATCCTTCCGGACCACTTTGTACGCTGCCACTCTAAACCGTCGAGATGAGTAATGATTCTGGAATTCCTGAAATTCAGCAATCGATAGGCCGGCGCTGCACTTGCATACCCACATTCCAGGATGATATCGGCTTTGTTTTTGATGGCATCTTTAATGCAGGCGTAATCATATATATAATTTGCCGCTCCACCGATCATGTTTTCAGGGGTGAACTTCCGAATTAAATTAACTTTGTTGAAGGTATCATCCCGGAAAGGATGGAAGGAAGGATTATACACCGACACCTCGTATCCCCTGTCAGCCAGTCCCACACCCAGCTTCTCAGCAAACTGCTCAAATCCGCCATATTGATTGGGGATGCCTCTGGTTCCGGTGATGTAGATTTTCATAGATACTAAGATAAGAACTTGAAGATTAATTTAGGCACTATATGCCTCACTGGCTAATCCTGATCTTTAGTGATGTACGACAAATCAAAGCCCATGGTTGAAGTTTCCGTTTTATCCGCAAATTACAATAATGGCGAATTCCTTGAGGATTATTTTGAAAATATCCTGAATTACACTGTTATACCGAAGGAGATTGTATTTATTGATGATGGTTCTACTGATAGCTCGCTTGATTTTATTGAGAGCAAATATAAAGACCTGGATCTGTTGAAGCTTATTAAATTACATGAAAACATAGGATTTGCCAATGCACTAAATAAGAGCATCGATCAGGTGACAAGTAAGTATATCATGAGACTGGATCCGGATGATTTTATTGCTGAAAAGAAGGTTGAAATGCAATATAATTACCTGTTGAAGAATACCAATATTGGTTTCGCCGGAACCAATGTTCTATATTACCATCATCAGAAGAAAAAAGTTATTTGGAGAAGTAACGTTCCTCTATTCAATGAGCGCGTGGACGGGCTGCCTGTGAATACTAAGATCGTTGTTGAATAAGAGCAATCAGACAAATAAATTAAAGACCTCCGGGAGCCCGGGGGTCTTTTTTATTAGGGGGAGAGAGGGCGCAAGCCTCATATCCGTAGGCTGAAGCTGACGGTAATTGATAAGAATTCACTAGTTTTACGATTGCTAAATCTACTAAACTATGAAAGTACTTATCCTTGGCTCCGGGGGCCGTGAACATACGCTGGCATGGAAATTGTCGCAAAGCCCGTCCAGCCCCGAACTGTTTATCGGGCCGGGGAATGCCGGTACGGACCAGCTCGGGACAAACGTCGACCTGGCTGTAAACGATTTCGAAAAAATCGGCAAATTCACCCTTGAAAATAAAATCGATATGGTGGTGGTGGGACCGGAAGCCCCGCTTGTAAATGGTATATATGATTATTTTAAAGCCGACTCCAAACTTAAAAAAATTGCACTGATCGGACCCTCAAAAAAAGGAGCCGCCCTCGAAGGAAGCAAGAAGTTTGCCAACGAGTTCATGACACGCAATAACATTCCTACCTCAAAATTTATCAGCGTAAACCAGGAAGAATATCAAAAAGGGGTGGAATACCTTAAAACCATGGATCCCCCATATGTCCTGAAAGCCGACGGACTGGCCGCAGGGAAAGGCGTGCTCCTCATCGACTCATTCGACCAGGCCTGCGCCGACCTGAAAGAAATGCTTGGAGGGAAATTCGGAGAAGCCAGCAAAAACGTGGTCATCGAAGAATTCCTTTCAGGTATCGAACTCTCCGTATTTATCCTCACCGACGGTGAATCGTATATAATGCTTCCCGAAGCGAAAGACTACAAACGAATCGGTGAAGGGGACACAGGACTCAACACCGGAGGCATGGGAGCCGTTTCACCGGTACCATTCGCCCATAAAATATTCTTAAAGAAAGTGGAAGAAAAGGTGGTCAAACCTACCGTAGCCGGGCTCAAAAAGGAAAAAATTGACTATAAGGGATTCCTCTATTTCGGGTTGATGAACGTAATAGGCAATCCGTATGTGATAGAATATAACGTCAGGATGGGTGATCCGGAAGCACAGGTGGTCCTGCCAAGGGTTGAATGCGACCTGCTCGACATCTTCAAGGCCGTCGCAGATAAAAAACTCCATAAAAAATCGGCTGAAATCAAACCGGAAACGGTATGTACTATAGTCATGGTTTCGGAAGGATACCCTGAAAGCTACGAGAAAGGCAGGGAGATAAAAAACATCGAAAAAGTTGAAAACAGCTTTGTGTTTCATGCCGGCACGCGCAAAGAAGGAGACAAAATAATTACCAGCGGCGGCAGGGTCCTGGCAGTGACTTCATTAGGAAGTGATATGTCCGATGCCCTGGCCAAATCATATAAAAATGCCGACCTGATCTCATACGATGGAAAGTATTACAGGAGAGACATCGGTTTTGACCTTTCAGAGGACTCTCAAATCTGATCCGAACAGATGTTTTTAAAATTATTCAAAGGCAGCCAGCCCATCCTGATCATCATTATACCCATTACAGCCGGGCTGGTATGGTTAAAATCATTTCTTCATCCGGCAGAAGCCCTGGCAGGACTGGATCAATGGTCCATGCCCCTGTATCATCTGATAGAAAACCTGCTGAATAACCAGCCGTTCATCAGAAAACTCATAGCTTTCACATTACTGATCACCAATTCGCTCTGGCTGGCAAGAATGAATACAAAATTTATCCTGATCAAATCGCGGACCTACCTGCCGGCTGTCTTTTATGCCTTGATATGCAGTAGTTTCGCTTCCTATCACGACCTGACCCCGGCCCTTATCGCCTCCTTTCTATTCATCATCGCCCTGGAATTAATGTTTGATTCATACAGTGAAGAACAACTTTCCTATAAATTTTTCGAGGCTGCCATTCTTGTTTCACTGGCCAGCCTGATCTATTCTACCATTGCCCTTTATCTGGTAGTTATCTGGATAATCCTCTCAATCCTCCGAAATGCCGGCTGGAGGGAATGGGTCTTTACTATTATTGGATTTGCCTTACCCTACCTGTTCCTCTATTCAGGCTATTATCTGACGGATCAGGATATACCGGTAAATACTCAAAATATTCTCTCCAATTTTACTCATGAAAAAGGATTCGAATTCTCCAGCCTTATGCCAATGATCTTTTACGGATTCATGGTCCTGATCATCCTGATAGCAAGCATCAGGTTATTAAGTGCTTACCAGGGAATGAAAATATATGCCAGGAAGTTTTTTCTGGTACTGTTTTTCATATTCCTGTTTACACTTGGGATACACCTTATACTTTACCCTGAAGCGGTGGAATTAATCTTCTTTTATGCGATTCCCGTATCATACCTGCTTACCTATTATTTCCTGCAGATACGGTCAAGGGCAATTGGCGAGATAATATTTACTGTTTTCCTGGGATTGCTGGTACTTGTAATTATCTTTTAACGTAAGATAAAATACCTACAGCCTCCCCCTGTTTCCCGTCCAGGAAGGAGATGAAAACATGATAGATCCCTGTCTTATTGCACATGAAATTAAAGGGATTAAATTCTTCCCCGGAATCTTTTTTATATGAACTAAAAATCAGTTTATTGCTTTCATACAATTCAAGAACAGCTTTGCCTTCTGAGCCGCTTGGTGTACAAACTGAGAACCGGTAAATGTTGTTTTTACTTAATACGAGCGGATAGCGTGCCACCGGCGCTCTCTGGTTGGGCTGGGCTTCACCCAGGGTAACGATAAAGTCCTTAAGATAAGTGGCATCTTCTCCCGCTTCTGTTGCGCACTGTTCAATGAATGTCCCTGGAATTTGAGCAAATAATGCAAATGGCAGCAGCAGGGTGATCAATAGGGTAACAAATCTTTTCATGTTAAATAGAGATTAGTTTGTTCCTGATTTTTTCGGTTTTGGATATGATCTCATTCAATTGTTGATCGGTAATATGGACCACACTCTTTTCATTCTGTACGATCATTATCATTCCATTTTGTTCAACGGTTTCAGGCTCACCCATCGTATAGGTGATCTCAACATTATCGAACTCCACCCGGATATCCTCCATTTCATCAATCAGATCGGCGATCTGCGGATTATTCTTATAATTATTCAGGATCAGGAATATATTGTTCAGGTTCACTTTTTGCTCACCTATCCGTTCGGCCAGGGACTGATCCGGTTCTTCTTTAGCTACCTGCGTTACCAGGTACATCCCCTCAACCCAGGTGCCTGCAATCATCAATGCGCTGAGATGCCCCCGCTGATTTTCACGTAAATAGGAGTCCATTTGATTAAAACTGTTCACTGAAATAAACATAAGCGAATCAATATTGTCACGACTGGTTGCCAGCCTTTTTAAAGTATTAAAATCAAAAAACTGCCCCACCTTGATCCCGTCGGCCAGTTTATTGATCGCTGTCAGGTAATCGACAATCTGGGTGCTTTTGTCATAAATATTAAGATAACCCAGATCGGCACCGAATACACCTAAAATATATGCCATAGCGGCATTGGTATTATAATTATCCACATATTCTGTTGTCGCCAGGTATTTAGTGGAAAAAGGCACACCCAGTTCATTGATCAGTGCAGCCATCTCAATAGGTGAGGAAACATTCTGTACGATCTCCTCAAGGGCTTCATCTGAGATAGTGAGTGCATCTGACATCTCAACAGAATCAGGTACAGCGAATTCGTCTGTCTGACCTCCCTTTTTCGACTGACATGAAAACAGGAGGGCGACGGACAAAATCAGCAATAAAAAGTGTTTGAACATAATAAATGAATTGAAGGTAAACGGATTGTAAATTTAAGAATAAATCAATTAAGACAGGCCCCTTTTCTATTATGATAGTCTAAATTTTTTAGGCCATCGTGAGATTCTTGTTATCACTTCAAAATACAGCATGAAATATAATAAAACGGTCAGGAACCAGATAAATCCCATATTAAACCAGAAAGTCTCGATATACCTGCCGGCGAAATACTTTCTTGGGGCAAAAAAATGAGAACGGAAGCTTAAAAAATGTTTCGGGAAGGGATCCTTGTAAACAGGATCGATTTGCTGGATTATATTGTGCCGGTACTCTACCATTTTATGTTTCTCAAATACTTTCCTCACATGTTCTTCAACACTTTCATTGTGATATAAGTCCTTCATCATGTTGTACATGCCGGGCTTCTCTTCCATAAAATAAAGTACCATGTTTTCACGCTGGTTATTTGCCCTGGCAAATTCTCCGGCATAGTGTTCATCGAGCTTTTTTAAATGGATATCCAGTTTATCGAGCAGCTCCTGCGTTATGTTTTCCGGGACCAGGCTGGCTGCATCAAATGGAATATCCGGCACCCAGAACAGTTCTTTGGTTACCTCATTTTGAATCAATTTCAGGTCATCGGCAGTAGCATCCAATACTCCATTATCCTGAAAATCCTCTTGTATTTCATCAAGACGCTTATTCAATTCAGGGAGAAGGTATACCTGCTTAAAATCGGCCATACTCTCGGTTTTCTTTATATTATAAAATTGTTTCTGGAACCTGTTATTCTTGAACTGGTGAACCATCAATGCCTCATAAGACCATTTTGTAGGCATAATCTCTGCAATTACAGGCACTTTGCCAACAGAACCAACCGCCCGGTTCAATTTATCAAACGGGAACATGGCTCCGCTTAATACCATCATTGGGATCATAATCAGCGGGATAACGATGTAAATAGTAATGGCCGAGTTAAATGAAGCGGAAACATTCAGTCCGATCATATTAGCACATACAGCTGTGGTGAACATGGCAAACCAATATGCAAAGGTCATCCCCTTTATGCCCAGGATGCTATTGCCGATAAGTACAAATGTAATGGTCTGAATTGCAGAGATTAACAGAAGGATTGATGTTTTAGACAACAAGTATGACGATCTGCTCAGATTAAGAAAAGCTTCCCGCTTGAGCAACTTCCTGTCGCGATAAATTTCCTCTGCACTCACAATTAATCCCAGGAACAATGCCACGATCAGGCTCATAAAAATATAGATCGGTATATTCTCGTTTTCCCTGAAAATATATTTATTGGATGAGGGATCAACGATATACCGGATAATGTAAGAAAGAATGAATCCCAGTACAGGCGCTTCCAACATGGTAAATAATACATATTGCCTGTTGCTGATTTTTGAAAGGAGATCCCGGATAAAATAAATAATATACTGGACATGCCAGGCAGGGATCTTCAGGTTTTTGGGAGGCGTTTCCCGGATGTCCTTTTCAGCATGTTCTTCCACTTCTTCCGCAAAATAACGGGCCCATTGTTCTGCAGGTACCTTCCGCTCATTCACATAGTTCCCGAATTCATCCACTACCCTCGACTCGATAATATTAAAGATCAGTTCCGGATTGACACTTCCGCATACCGAACATTCGCCAATGTCTGCATTGACCTGGGAATCCTTTCGCTTAAAATACATGACTGCCTCGACAGGATTTCCATAATAGATAAGGTACCCTCCTGCATCAAGGAAAATGATCTTATCGAACATTTTATAAATCTCGGAAGAGGGCTGATGGATCACTACAAATACAAGCTTGCCTTTCAGGGCCAGTTCTCGCAGCAGGTCCATTACGTTTTCCGAATCCTTCGAAGATAAACCGGATGTAGGTTCGTCGACAAATAAAATCGAAGGTTCACGGATCAGCTCTAAAGCAATGTTCAACCGTTTCCGTTGTCCACCTGATATAAACTTATTAAAAGGCGAACCTACCTTCAGGTCTCTCGTCTCTATTAATCCAAGGCTGTTCAGGGTCTTTTCCGCAAGTTCTGAAATCTCGCTGTCAGACAGATCCCTGAAGCAAAGCTTGGCGTTAAAGAATAGATTCTGATAAACAGTCAACTCTTCAATTAACAGGTCATCCTGCGGGATCAGTCCGATCACCCCCTGCAGCTGGTCCTTGTCATCATATAAATCATGACCGTTTATCATGACCCTCCCCTGTGTAGGAGGGGCAAGTCCCGATAAGATATTCAACAGGGTAGTTTTACCCGATCCACTGGCACCCATAATACCAACAAGGTTCCCCTGGTTTTCAGCAAAACTGATATCCCTTATACCAACTACACCATTCGGGAACTTATAGGTAATATTATCGACATGGAATGATATACGGCCGGCCGTTTTTTCCTGTAAGAAATAGGCTGATATATCGCTGTAGTATAGCGGCTTACCCTTCGGTAATTTTATAGTGCTCCCCGATGCAAACAGGTAGATCCTTTGAAGAGCCACCGGTAATCCATTGAGGAAAATCTCCTCCTTGCCGGTATACTTCAGAAAATAAAGATCAACACTGGGTATATTAAGAATGAAGATATGCCCGTCAAGAGTCTCTGTCCTGATATGCCTCAAATCCTCTGCTTCCGCTTCCAGCGAATTAACAACGATAATATTTGAACCGGTTATATCTTCAGGTACAGAAGCCAGGATAAACTTTTCAACGCTGGCGGCCTCATCCTGTGGTATTTTAAATACATCCGCTGCGGCAGTTATGATTGCCATGCGCTGGGAGGTGAATTTGGTAGCCGAGTTCACCAGTTCAAAGAGCCGCACCAGCACGACAACCTTCTGCCCCTGGTTAAGCGTTTTGTTGATCTTCTTGCAAATCCCCAGAACCCTTACCGAATCAATAACAGAGGTAAGCTTTTGCTCACCCGGCTTCTCATCAGCCTGGTCATCATGTAATCCGGCAAACTCCTCAAAAAGAGAATAATATTCTTCTACCTTCTGGTTAGCTATTTGTTGGGAAAGAAAATTGCGGACATAGGTTTGTTCGTTATCCTCGACCCCCCCATCCTGTTTGGAGATAAGGGCAAATAGTTGCATCAAAGCTTTTAGAATCTCCTCGCTCATAAGCTATTTTGATCTGGCAGACAAGTAAATCGATCAGGTGGTACATATCATTTCGAAAGGGACATCCACCATTTCTGAATATTCCTCTCCTGCCGCCTTCATGTCTTCATCCTCTTCATCGTAAAACCATCGGACATTTACGCTGTGTCCCTTTTCAATCATTTCTTCAAATATAACAAGGATATCAAGAAGAACTTTCGAAGTAGCTGTGTTAAAATAGTCCAGCTTGAAGGTAAATACAGTCACCTCATCCGGCTCCTTAGCGTATTCCTCCAACCAGGAAAGTATGGGTTCATAGAAGGTGGCAACATCTTCGGGCAATGATCTTCCCGAGATCTCCATAATCTTATTTCCGGGATCCAGTATAACTCCCGGACTGTCTTCAGTACCTTCTTTTTTCAGTTTTTCCATCTGTCAGGGTTTAAATGTTTCTGGGAATAACAGTTGTTAGTAAAAAGAATGATAAGGTATCTGATATTGGCAGGAAATGATAATCCAGTTTTTCCCCCGTTTTTCTCCGGATGTCGATAAAACCCAGGCCGGCTCCTCCTTTAGTAGAGAGCTTCCCATCACGCATCTGTTTCATATACAGTCCTTTAAGATCCTCCTCTGAGAGGTCATTTACCTCATCTATCATTTTTTTCAGCCCATCCATCTTTTTATTGGCGATGGCATTCCCGGTAGTGATCCAGTATGAATCGGCTGTGTTGCTCACCAGGAAAATCCCTCTTCCCGAATATATATAATCACCCGATTCATATTCATCGGCATGCCTGCTGATATTTTGCAGGCATTCAACCATCACATGAAATACTGTCCTCTGGACCTTGGCCGTTTCTTCCTTTTCTTCCATCTGAGCTTCCGCCAGGGCAATAAATGCTTTAGTAATCTGATGGGTCACTTTACCTTCATACACCAGTTTGATCTCATGTGTTTTCATCGATTTGTAAAAATCATATACAAATTCCAGAAAACCTGCTGAATTAATGATCTGGTTTTTTGCCATAACAATTATTGACTCAGGAACTAAAATACTAAAATAATCGGAGTGTTTCCCCGATTTCAGCGAAGAGTTGGTTAAAATTCTATTCCGATGATCAGGACATCGTCAATCTGACGCAAATCACCCATCCAATCCTCAAAATCCTTCATGAA